>DATHKF010000744.1:0-5494 GCA_035489505.1 Bacteroidia bacterium
ATAAAATACTCACGGAGCAGCGCCCGGACCTCGGTGTATTACCGCATTACTGACATTTACGGACGCGTAATTCTCCAGGAAAACGTATTGATTGACATGTCAACCTATTCCCGCGAGGTAGATTTCAGTGAATACGCGGCGGGCGTGTACGTCCTGAGGGTTATCGGTACCTGCGAGGAGATTCAAAGGAAGATCATTATTGTGCACTAGTCGACTGCGCACTCTTTGGTTCATAAGTCTGTTAATTGTCTTTTAACTGACCGTCGACCTGAGCACGCAACTACCCGCTATCTTGCACAAAATTTAAGAATGACTCCAGCACTCATTTTACTTTGCGTAGGCATTTACACCCTGATACTTTTCGGTATAACGTGGTGGACGTCGCGCGGGGCGAGCAATGAGTCGTATTTCGTTGGCGACCGTTCTTCCAAATGGTACCTCGTTGCCTATGGAATGATCGGTGCTTCACTTTCCGGTGTAACGTTTATGTCGGTTCCGGGCAATGTAGGCGGAACACATTTCTTTTACTTCCAGATCATCCTCGGATATTTCGTCGGTTATTTTGTGATCGCGAAAGTGCTGCTGCCGCTGTATTACCGGATGAACCTGACATCCATTTACACGTACCTCGAAAAACGACTAGGTGTTCATGCGTATAAAACAGGCGCATTCTTTTTTCTCGTTTCGCGTGTGCTTGGCGCTGCATGCCGCATGTTTATCGTAGTGCTGGTCCTGCAGAAATTCATCTTCGATGCCTGGGAAGTTCCGTTCTGGGTAACCAGTGCGCTGTTTATCGTGCTGATCGTTGCGTATACGTTCAAAGGCGGTGTGAAGACAATTATCTGGACCGATACGCTGCAAACCACGTTCATGCTCCTGTCGTTGATCCTGAGCATCATTCTGATTGCTGACCAGCTCGATATCCAGGGATTGTTCACGCACATTACCGAAAGCGAACATTCGCAGGTATTCAATACCGACTGGAAGTCCGGTTCGTTTTTTCCGAAAGCATTTTTCGGCGGCATGTTCATTTCCATTACCATGACCGGTATGGACCAGGAAATGATGCAGAAGAATATCAGCTGCAAATCCATTGGTGAAGCACAGAAAAACATGATTACGTTCAGCGTGGTTATGGTCATTGTGAACATACTCTTCCTCGCGTTCGGTGTTTTGCTTTGGGATTACGTGGGCGCGCACCCGGAAATTCAAAAAAGCCTCACGGAAGGAACCATGCGGACGGATGAACTTTTTCCTTCGATCGCTTTAGGAAACCTGGGAACCGTTTGCGGATTGTTTTTCATCATCGGTCTCATCTCTGCAGCATATCCCAGCGCCGATGGAGCGTTGACCGCATTGACCGCTTCGTTCTGCATCGACTTTCTCGGATTCAATCATCCGGCAAAAGGATGGACGGAAGAACGGCGCACGTACGTCAGGAAAATTGTACACGTAGCGTTCGCGGTCTTGCTGTTCATTACGCTGCTCATCCTCGAAGCGGTGAACGATCGTGCGATTATCGATCTCGTTCTATTCCTCGCCGCAATCACCTACGGACCATTGCTCGGGCTGTTTACATTCGGAATTCTCATGAAAGCCAGAACGGTTTCCGGCTGGCCGGTTGTGCTGATCTGCATTATCGCTCCGGCAGTTTGTTTCCTGCTGAATTATCTCACAACACTGAAATGGGATTCTCCGTTTCTCGGCGGATACAAATTCGGAAATGAGTTGCTGATCATCAACGGCGCCATCACGTTTATAGGCTTGTGGATTATTTCCAAACGAACAGCACCTGCCCATGAGTAACCAGCGCTCCGGCTCTGTTGTTTTTCTCCTCGACCGCACATTGCGCCAGTTGCGTTTTTCACTGCAGCATCATTTCAACGAACAAAAAATCAACCTGAGTGTCGATCAATGGATCATTCTCAACGAATCCTTAAACGCAGGAGCTGTTTCGCACAAAGTACTCGCAGACCGTGCAGCCAAAGATCCCGCTTCGGTAACGCGTATTGTACACGGACTGGTAAAACTGAAATTCATCACGCGCGTATCGTCTGAAAAAGATCAGCGTGTTTCCTTGCTGAAAGTTACAGCAGCAGGGAAGAAGGAGTTGCAGAAATCGGAGATAGCTGTTCAGGCATACCGCAAAGCGGCGTTGAAAGGAATCACGAAAGAGGAGTTGGTGCCGGTGAAGAGTTTGCTGGATAAGCTTTTCGAGAATACGGGTGGTGCACTTTAATAGACGCAAAGCCGCAGAGATCGCAAAGTAAAAACGCAAAGGTTTGAGCTCCCGTTTTTTTTCTTCATCATCAACTTTGCGAAACCTTTGCGCACTTTGCGGCTTTGCGTCTATTAACGTTAAAAGCCGCTGGTAAACAACCGCCTCGCCCCTCCAATTCCACAATGCGTATACTGATCATACGCCTTCGCCGCCCGCTCGCAGATCTGCTCACCGGTTTCATGCAGTAACCATCCATCAATCGCAGCTTTCAATGTGTACGCTTCCGGTCCCATCAGGTTTGTGGTCCACAGCACTGGATTTGCGCCAGCCGTTTTGATCACGTCTTTGAAATACATTTTGCTTGCGCAGGCGAGGATCATCACGTCTTTGTTCGCGCTGTCTTTGTTTGCAGGCGGATCAGGCACTTCAAAATCCATGAGGCCATCGTGCCCCACATAACACACGAGGTGCGCTTTACCCAGCATCAGCGTCATTGGTGAGCCGTTGTCGTTGATGGTCAGGGTATCTATGCCATTGCCCGACGAACTCTTCAGGAAATTGATCGTGCACGGCTTGATCCGCGCGCCACGATACGCATCGGCCACGATGATGCAGTTGTAACGCCGGTGTTTCCACACGCAACGCTCGAGCACATCGGTAACCGGATTTTTAATCGTGTGGAGCAAACGCCAGTCTTCACTGGCATTGAAAAAGGTGCGCACACCGTATCCGTTGCCCCAATACAGGTTGTTGTTCGGATCGTTTCCGTTCCCCATTCGTTTGGAAACCGGCACAATACCCTGCGAGTCATTGTCGCACAGCGCCACGTACACGTGAATGAGACGCAAAGCGGAATCGCTGGCCATTACCCGGTTTTCCGTTGCAATCCGGGCTTCTGAACGAAAGGATGAATTCATCCAGGCGATCACTCCGAAAACAAAGATCATTGCGGTAAGAACAATCTTACTGCGTGAGAAACCCGCTGAAACCGTACTTTTGCTTTTCATTTTTCGTATGCGCTTAGCAGATAAGGCCAAATACAACGCCATTTATTATTTAGTATTGTCAATAGGCCTCGCCTGGGGCTACAATGTGTTGTATTTGCTGTACAAAGGTTTTTCTCCACTGGAAAGCGCCATACTGCACATGTTATGCAGCCTCATTTCAGTGACGCTGGCATGGATGGCCATCCAGCTGTTTCGGAAATCTTCACCATCGGGTTCCAACCTGGGTTGCGTTTTTCTCGTGCTTGTGATCCTGAATTTCGTGAGGGCTGTAATATCGATTTTTGCGGCGCTGATTCACCTGTTCGGTGCAAACGGCGGACAACTGGAAAGCATCTGGTTGATGTAGATCAGGCTGCTGCGGAAACTTCAACCTCATTTTGATTGTCGAGCGAGCGCTGTGCAGAAACGGTTTTGCCGCCTTTGATTCTTCCAAGAAACCATCCGAAGATGACAAGCCCGAGCGGAATGGCCGGAAGCGAAAGCAGTTCCGAGTAAGAACCGTATTCCATCAGTGCAGTGGTATCGCCTGTGCGGATGAGTGTGAATACCAATGTGAGCGCAACAAGCAGTACACCGGTGAGTATCCGCTTGTGGTACCGTGCAGAAGCTATCACTGCAACAACCAATGCAACGGCTGCTGCAATTTCAATTCCTGTGGCGAGACCCGCCAGTTGGAAAGGGGCGAGGTACAGCAGCAGCATGAACGCCATTGCGTACATCACGGGGCCGGGTAAACGGCTGTGAACGGCTTT
This sequence comes from Bacteroidia bacterium, assembly GCA_035489505.1. GTDB lineage: Bacteria > Bacteroidota > Bacteroidia > Palsa-965 > Palsa-965. Next base: position 3,981 of record DATHKF010000744.1, read on the forward strand.
CTTCATCACAAAACCAGTGAGCAATAACACGAGCATCATCACAAACGGATTCATGAAAAATGCAATGGCTTTTTCCGAGAAACCGGGATCGTGTTCCACTACGGTGAGGTTACCCAAACCGGCTTTGTACAGAATCTCATTCATCGTTACATCATGACTGAATTCCGGATTCCCTTCGCTGGATGATGAAGAATTTGTGTTGATGGCCACGGAAGACATCATTTCCGAATTCTCGTCGGAGGAAATGCTCTTCGACTGGACTTTGTTTTCTTTCGATTTGTTATTCGAAAGCGTAGAACCTTTCTTGGTGTAAATGCTGTCGGCACCGGAAGAAATAAATGAAGCTGCAGGTACGGCCTGGTTGTTTACGTAAACCATAACCGGCTTATCGTATCCCAGGATTTCCTGACGGATGTTTTCGGCAACGTCCCATCCGCCGGCAAAACTGTTGATGCGAATGAGCACGCAGGCCGCATTCATGGAACGGGCTTTCTCGAACGCGGCATGTGTTTGATTGACAGATGCAGCGCCATTGTCCTCAGTAAGGTCAAATGTGTAAACGATGTTGGAAGGGGAAGATGGTTCTGAACCAGCCGGATCACCGCCGGTAACAGGAAGGCCAACGGGTAAAGTGACTTCCGTATTTTCTCCGCCCCCGGTTTTTTCTTCTTCGCCGACCGTGGTGCCGTCACCGATTGTGGTTCCATCGCCAAGGCCTGGAAGAAATCCCGGTCCGATTTTTGGAAGACCCGCAAAAGCGTTGATGCTTAAGCTGAGACAGGTAATAAAAAATATCGCCTTTTTCACAGATACTTCTTATGTTGGAAACCCTAAATTACTAAATACTTTGCAATTAACGCTTCAATTTTGGGTCCAAAGCGTCGCGAAGTCCCTCTCCGATAAGATTATACACCGTTACAGTAATGAAAATGGCGATTCCGGGGAATACGATCAGCCACCAGGCGTTGAAATTCTCCCGGCCCTGGTTCAGAAGCTTGCCCCACGTTACCACGTCGGGAGGTACGCCTACACCAATGAACGAAAGGCCTGATTCGATCAGGATTGCCGCAGCAATTCCGAATGCAATCGAAACAAGCGAAGGTGCCATGCCGTTGATCAGCGCGTGACGGAAAATGATCCGTTTTTCTTTAAAGCCCATGGCTTCGGCGGCCTGGATGTAATCCATCGTGCGGATACGCAGGAATTCCGCGCGGGTGAATCGCGCGATTCCCGTCCACGAGGTAAGCCCAATGATCACCATCACGTAAATGATCGAATATTCTTTCGTCAATGCCGCGAGTGAAATGATGAGAATCAGGACCGGGATGGAATTCATGATTTCGATACCGCGCGAGATGTAAGAATCCAGCGGCACCGTGATGCGTTTGCCCAGCCATTTTCCTTTGCTGATGAGTTTTCCAAGCAGGGAAAATATCCAGATCACCGCGCTGAAAACAAGCATGCTGATGAGCAACTGCAGGAGAAAAGAGAACCCCGAGTCTGCCAGTGCATCT
>DATHKF010000745.1:0-10441 GCA_035489505.1 Bacteroidia bacterium
CGCTGAAAGACAAAGCGATCATCATCGGTGCCGGCGGTGGTATGAGCCGTTACTTTTTACGTGATCATGCGCTGGGAGCAAAAGCATATCTCGGCGGTATCGGAAATTTTGAGCCGCAGCTGGAACTTGATTTCTTCAAGTATATGACTTCCGGCGAGAAAGAAAAAGCCGGGGCGATTGTGAATGAAATTGAGCTTCCGTATTTCGAAAAAACCGTTCCTATGGGATGGCATCCATCACTGAAATGTGCATTGGCATTGAAAGGCCTGTTGCCTGAATTTGAACGTCCACCAATGAAACAGATCGCAGGCGCCGAAAAGGAATTGCTCCGGGAAGTGATGCGCGCAAACGGGTGGTTGAATTAATTGCTTTGTAATCGCAGGGAGCACGGTCAAGACAAACAGGTATGTTATTTAACTCCTTCGATTTCCTTATTTTTTTTCCGCTCGTAACTGCGGTGTATTTTCTGCTTCCGCACCGGTTCAGGTGGATGTGGCTGCTTGCTTCCAGCTGCTACTTCTACATGATGTTTGTGCCGGTGTATATTTTGATTCTCGCCGGAACCATCGTCATCAATTACTTCGCGGGAATTTGGATTGCCCGGGCCGAAGGACGAAAGCGAAAATTACTGCTCACGCTCAGCATCATACCAATGTAGGCGTGCTGGCGTTTTTCAAGTACTGGAATTTCCTGAATGATAATCTTACCGACCTGCTCGGTCTTTTTCATTCGGAAAATCCTGTTCCGTACCTGCAGATTCTACTTCCGATCGGCTTGTCGTTCCACACCTTTCAGGCCATGAGCTATACCATCGAGGTGTACCGCGGCAATCAGAAACCGGAAAGACACTTTGGTATTTATGCACTTTACGTGATGTTTTTTCCTCAGCTGGTGGCAGGCCCTATTGAACGCCCGCAAAACATGTTGCACCAGTTTCACGAGAAGCACAACTTCAGCTACGTAAATGCCGTAGCAGGCCTTCGGATGATGTTGTGGGGCCTGTTCAAAAAAATTGTGATTGCGGATCTGTTGGCAGGTTATAGTGACAAAGTATTCGCAACTCCGTCGGATTATCATGGACAGGAGTTTATTGTTGCCGCCGTATTTTTTGCTTTCCAGGTCTATTGTGATTTTTCCGGGTACTCCGATATTGCTGTAGGCTCAGCGCGCGTTATGGGATTTAATCTTATTCAGAATTTCAGGATGCCGTTTTTCAGCCGGTCCCTGACTGATCTCTGGAGACGCTGGCATATTTCACTTTCTACGTGGTTCTTTGATTACCTGTATTCTCCACTCGTCAATCGATTTCGGAATTGGGGCCTGGCCGGCATCGCGCTGGCCCTGTTGATTACATTTTTCCTTAGCGGATTGTGGCATGGTGCAGCATGGGCGTTCGTTGTTTTCGGGCTCTTGCATAGTATCGCGCTTATTTATGAAGTGGTCACCCGAAAAGCGCGGAAGAAATTGTCGAAGCGTATTCCTTCGGCACTTTATAACGCCGGTTGTACTTTGCTGACGTTCGGTTTTTTTGCTTACACCATGGTTATATTCAGGGCCAACAACCTGAAAGATTCCTGGTACATAACCAAGTCTATGTTCAGGTTTGATTTATCGAAATTGGGAATAAACGTAAATGATGATAAAGTGTCGCTTGTATCATCTTTCGCGCTCATCATTCTTCTGCTTGTAGTCGAACGTCAGTTACTATCCCGGCCGATCGAGGTCATGTTAGGACAAGTGCGGACCTTGCCACGCTGGTCGCTCTATGTTGTGATGGTCTGGGCGATATTATTTTCGGCAGCAGCGCATTTCAGCAATCAATTCATTTATTTTCAATTCTGACCTAATGAAATTGTTCCTTAAAAAGGTGCTACTGTTCTCGCTGCTCAACTTCTTTTTGTTGTGGGGCGTGCTGGCTTACTTTTCCGGCCGGAAGAGTTCTCCCAAGCGAAACAATGGGACAACTGAGTCTAACCTGGCTGTGATGGAGAATGGAGAGCACTACGATATTGCAATACTTGGAGCTTCAAGGGGCAGGGGAATGTCAAGGGATTCTAATCACACCATCCTGGAGTCAATGCTGAACAAGCGGATAATTAACTTATCGAAAGGCGGCGGTGGTGGTGTGGTTCCTGCTGAAATGTTTCTCACATACTTTTACAACCGGGAGAATACTGCCGATCACATCATCTATTTTCTGGATCCCCAGGTGATGTATGATGCGGAGAACAATGAGAAAAACGGAAGCTTCATGGCTACGGAACCTTTTGAATTAGGTCTGCTTGCCGAAATGATCAGCATGCGCCTGCCTATCCAACAGCAGATGATCTATCTTAAATCGATATGGAGTGATAACTGGGAGGATCTCACCCGAAAAAAAAGAACCCTTGACACGTTACGGGAAATCGACTACGTGGGATTGGAAAAGGTGCGGAAGCGTTACGACAGTCTTATCGATATGGATAACTTTGTCCGCTATAGTGCGTATGCTCACGATATTATAGCCCTGGCGCGTTCTCACAATGCTACTGTCAGTATTGTGATGTTACCATTTCTGATGAAAGATTTTCCAGGGAAAGGACCGGTGGCCGATTTTTTTAAAAAGGAAGCTGCAACTCAGTCCGGCGTTTATTTTTACGATTTCACTGAGGAAATGAGGGACAGGCTTTACTTTTATGATCATGCGCATTTCAATCGCAACGGTATGATTTATTTCACAAAGAACTATCTTGAAAAAATTGTTTTGCCGGATTGTGAAGGAAGTGGTAGCGTGTCCGTGCGATGTGATGTTTCGCTTGATCAGGTACCGGTTATGTCCGGATCAAATGAAACAACTGTTCCCGGAAGGTTGACGTGTAACATGAATCAAATAAGAGGGTAGATCTCGGCGATGGAGCTTTCGTTCAATGAACTGAAAAAAATGTTGAAACAGGATGCATCACATCTTCCTGTGATCAAGGCGGCGTTGCTCGGCGATTCTTCGACTCAATTGTTCGCGCTTGCACTCCGGGGCTACGCTTTATCTGTAAATTATAATCTCGATTTGTTTGAATCTGATTACGACCAGATCGACCTGCAGGTATCTGATCCCGGTTCAGATCTTTACACATCAAATCCGCGATTCATTATTGTCTTTCATTCACCACGAAAGCTTCTGAAAGAATTCTACAAGCTACCTGCTGCAGAACGGTCAGGCTTTGCCGAACACTACCTGAACCGGGTTAAGGAGACGTGTGAAACAATTAATTCCCGCACATCTGCGACAATCATCTGGGCTAACCTTCCTATGCTTGATGACGGCATTTTTGGTCAATTCAGTAACAAGTTACCAATGGCGTGGCCGTATCAACAGCGCAGCATCAACACCGGGCTTATGAAACTTGCAGCAGAAGAAAAGAATCTCTTCATTGCTGACTTCGATCTTTTACAAAGCCGGGTGGGGATGGGTGATGTTCACAATTCGGCGATGTATGTTTCATCCGACATAATTTTCTCGCTGGACTTTATGCCGGTAGCTGCAAAAGCTGTGATGGATATCATTAAAGCTGTTTCAGGAATGTTTGCAAAATGCCTTGTCCTTGATCTCGACAATACGGTGTGGGGTGGAGTAATAGGTGATGATGGCATAGACAAAATTCAGATTGGTGATCTCGGCATCGGTAAGGCATATACTGAATTACAGTTGTGGGCAAAGGAGCTGAAAGAAAGGGGAGTGATCCTGGCCGTGTGCAGCAAGAATACGGACAGCATAGCGCGTGAGCCTTTTGAAAAGCACCCCGACATGATTTTGAGAATGGAGGATATCGCTGTGTTTGTAGCGAACTGGGAAAACAAGGTGGATAATATCCGGCACATACAATCGGTACTGAATATTGGTTTTGATTCAATGGTCTTTCTGGATGACAATCCGTTTGAACGGAATATGGTCCGTGACAATGTTCCGGGGCTTGTAGTACCCGAATTGCCGGAAGACCCTGCGGACTATATTCCCTTTCTGCGTACACTTAATTTGTTTGAGACGGCCACCTTCGAATCTGCAGATGCCGGTCGCACACTGCAATACCAGGTTGAAGCAAAACGCGTAGTACTTCAGCAGCAATTTACCTCGGAGGCTGAATTCCTGGGCAGCCTGGACATGAAATCCGATGTTAAAGCTTTTGATAAGTATACAATTCCGCGGATTGCACAACTCTCTCAAAGATCAAACCAGTTTAATCTTCGTACCGTTCGTTACACAGAAGCGGATTTAGTGCGGATCACTGAAGACCGTTTGTATCACACCGTTTCATTTTCTCTGAAAGATAAATTCGGAGACTACGGCCTGGTCAGCGCGATTGTACTATCGGCCCGGGAAAACGAATTGTTTCTTGAGAACTGGATCATGAGCTGCAGGGTTCTTAAGCGGGGCATGGAAGCTTTCGTCTACAATAAAATCGTTAATATTGCACGTGAGTATGGTTTTGCAAAAGTTACTGCGGAATATATTCCAACCGCTAAAAACGGGATTGTAGCAAACCTTCTGCCCGACCTTGGCTTTGTAAAAAATGACAAGTGGGAATTGGATGCAACAACAGCGGAACATAAGTCGAATTTTATTAAAGCGACCTGACATGACAGAATCCTTCATCGATTATACTTTGTCACGCATAGCGGAACAAAATCCGTTGCATTTTAAAAAAGTAAGAAAGAACCTCCGCAAGATGGGGCAGGAGCAGGGTTTTGAGAAACAGGCGAAGGAGTTTTACGATAAATATGATAGTTTCCTTTCCGAGCTTGGGAAAAACCGGGAGTACGCCGTTGACAGTTATTTGCGAATGATTACCGATGTGATGGTAGAGACCGTTGCATTTGAAAATACCGGCGAGTACACAAGCAAGTCATTTGAAGAAGTAAACCAGCGGGTGTATGCGAATCCACTCATCATGGATTATTACATGCACGGATTGTTAATGTCACAGTTCCTGTGGACACATCATTTCGCAGTCCTGCAATATTATATCACAAACCTGCCAAAGTATAAATCTGAAGTCCGGAATTATCTCGAAGTTGGAGGCGGACATGGTCTTTACGTCAATGAAGCAACGCGGTGTTTTGGAAGTTCCGCTGATATCAATGTGATTGACATCAGTGAGACCTCTCTTGCCATGGCACGCTACTTTGTTGAATCAAAGAAGGTGAATTTTATTCATTCCGACGTGTTCAAATATTTTCCTGAGAGAAAATATGACTTCATTACAATGGGGGAAGTACTGGAGCATGTTGAAGAGCCGGTAGCGCTGCTGAAAAAATTGCATGAGCTGCTGTCAGAATCCGGGACCGTATTTATTACCACTCCTACGAATGCTCCTGCAATTGATCATCTTTACCTGTTCCGGAATGCAGCGGATATTCATCGCGTTATTGATGAGGCCGGATTCAGGGTTGAGTCGGAATTAAAAGTGTACGCAGAAGATGTTCCTGAAGAACTTGCTGAGCAATTGAAAATTACACTGATGTACGCGGCGTTCCTGAAGAAAAAATAAACAACACAGAAAATATGGAAAAGGATACTTTATACGAAGAGCTCAATAAAATTTTTCGGAATATTTTTGACGACCAATCCATTGTGGTGAATGAAAATACGACTGCACTGGATATTGAAGACTGGGATTCTTTGTCGCATATTCAATTAGTTGTTGCTATTGAAAAACATTTCAAGATCAGGTTCACCACTGCCGAGATTTCCGGGTTTAAAAGTGTGGGCGATCTTTACAATGCTGTAAAAAGCAAAATTCAGTGAACACTTTTCTTGAATTCCATCATGTTGGGTGTATTGTCGATGATATTGATGAATCGGTCATGTTGCATCAGCAGGTCCACCAGGGAAGTGTACATCCGAAAATTTTTATCGCTTCTCAGCAGGTTACTATCTGCTTCGTTGAATTGGCAAAGGGCGCATATCTTGAATTTGTCCAGGCTTCCGGCGAGGATTCTGTGATTCATGGACTGAAAAAGAAAAAAATCAGCTATTATCATTTAGGCTACAAGGTTGCTGATTTTGATATAGCGATAGCAGACCTGGAGCGTTTGGACTACAAGCTCATTAATACTTTTAATTCCGAAGCATTCGAAGGCAGGCGCTGTGCATTTATGCTCACGCCGGATCTCCGTTTGATTGAGTTGATTGAAAAGTAATACCACACTGTTATTCGATTGGTGATTCTCACCAATCCCTTTCTTCCCGCTGCGCGATTGAGTAACATCACCGGAAGGAACCGGTGAGGCATGTTACTCCTGTTTCAGCCAGTGACCATGCTCCGTGCAACGACGCTTTCTCCCTATATTTGGTCGTGTTAATTCAAGCAGATTGATTCATATGCAGCAGCAGGTAGAGATCAAATCAAGGAAAATCGGTCCGGGGTGCCCCGTTTACATCATCGCGGAAATGGCGTGTGCGCATGATGGTGACCTCAATAAAGCGTTGAAGTTGATCGATGCGGCCGTAGCAGCCGGTGCTGATGCCGTTCAGCTTCAATTTTTTCGTTCAGACGAAACGGTGGTTCCGGCACATGAAGTATACGGTGTTCTTCAGAAAATTGAATTCACGGAAGATCAATGGAAGACAATTATTGCACATGCACGCAAATCCGATATCGCGGTGATGATCTGCACATTCGATCTGCCAAGTGTTCATGCTGCTACCAGTTCGGGTGCAGATGCGATCAAATTAAATTCTGCTGACCTGAGCAATCCCGAAGTAGTGGGTGCAGTTGCAAAATCCGGATTGCCGTTTACGTTGGGAACAGGCGCATCTTATGACGAAGAGATTATGTCGGGATTGGATATGGCAGCCGCTAACGGAGCAACCCAGGTTATCCTGATGCATGGTGTTCAGAATTTTCCAACCAAAACAGAAGACCTGAATATCCGTCGCGTAAAGTACCTCCAGGAAAAATTTAATATACCGGTTGGTTATCACGATCACACGGATGGAAGCGATTCTTTCGCACCCATTGTTGATCTGATTGCGATCGGAATAGGCGCGCATGTCATTGAAAAACACATTACGATTGACCGCTCCGAGAAAGGAATAGATTACCAGGCTTCCCTCGAGCCGGAAGAGTTCAAAGAGTTTGTGGCCACCATACGCAGGGCGGAAACGGCCCTTGGTTTTGCACTCAAAACTTCATTAACGGAAAGCGATTTGCGCTACCGGAAGTTTCAAAAGAAAAGTATTGTGGCAGCGCGGAAAATCGAAGCCGGCGAACTGATCACACGTAACGATGTGAAATTTATCCGTAACACCACACCGGGATTGCCACCTTCAGATATGGCATTGATTGAGGGCAGAAGAGCGCTGATTGAGATTGAGCTTTACCAGAATATTCAGCAGGAACATGTGGCCATAAAATAGTTGTCGGATATTACCGGTAAATTATGCTCTTCAATTCGCTCGAATTTCTTTTCTTCTTTCCGATAGTCACTGCGCTTTACTTCGCGCTTCCTCATAAATACCGGTGGTTTCTTCTGCTGGCTGCGAGCTGCTATTTCTACATGGCTTTCGTTCCGATTTACATCCTGATCCTCGGGTTCACAATCGTGATTGATTACTTCGCAGGAATCATGATTGAAAACGCGCAGGGGAGGAGACGCAAGGCGTATCTCGTGATCAGTATATTATCCAACGTGGGCGTTCTTGCGTTGTTCAAGTATTACAATTTCATCAACGCAAATCTTTCCGAACTGCTGGGCTGGTTCCATCATGAAAACCCGATTCCTTTCCTGAAGATATTGCTTCCCGTAGGCCTTTCGTTCCACACCTTCCAGGCCATGAGTTACACAATTGAAGTGTACCGCGGGCACCAGAAAGCTGAACGGCATTTCGGAATCTATTCGCTGTACGTGATGTTTTATCCGCAGCTCGTTGCCGGACCAATCGAACGGCCGCAGAATCTCCTGCACCAGTTTCGCGAGAAACATACGTTTGAGTATTCACGGGTTGTTGCCGGATTGCGGCTCATGCTCTGGGGCATGTTCAAGAAAGTAGTCATCGCTGACCGGCTTGCGGTGTACGTGGACGAAGTGTTCAACCATCCGGACCGTTATCATGGATTGCCGGTGATTCTCGCATCCGTCTTTTTTGCCGTTCAGATCTATTGCGACTTTTCCGGGTATTCCGATATAGCAATCGGTTCTGCACGCGTCATGGGATTCAATCTCATGCAGAATTTCAACCTGCCTTATTTCAGCACCAGTGTGCGTGAGTTCTGGACACGGTGGCACATTTCGCTCTCGACCTGGTTCAGGGACTACGTTTATTTTCCATTGGGAGGAAACCGTGTGAAAGTATACCGCTGGTATTTCAACCTGATGGCTGTATTTCTCATCAGCGGATTGTGGCACGGCGCAAAATGGACTTTCGTGATCTGGGGCGCACTGCATGGAATTTACCTGGTGATAGAAGCAATCCTAGCGCGGAAAGGCATGGGCGTAACCGAAAAAACAGGAAAAGCTGGCAGAGCAATCGGGTGGATGATTACGATGTTGCTCGTGGTACTCGGCTGGATATTTTTCCGTGCCAACACTGCGACTGATGCGCTGACATTGCTTTCTAACTTCTTCCGATTTGACCGGGCGGGATTGGGAATCAATGTTTATCTCGGTTACGGAAGCGGTTTGGCCGACAAGGTTGAAATTATTCTCTGCTTCCTGGTCATTGCTTTTCTCTTCCTGGTCAATTATTTCGAACGGAAACGACCAATTGAAACGATTGTTGGAGAAATGCGGACAGGCGGCCGATGGCTCACGTACTATTGTACCACCATGGCCATTCTCCTGTTTGGGAATTTCTCGGGTAAAGCCGAATTTATTTATTTCCAGTTCTGATGCGCGCACTTCTCATACGCCTGTTAATTTTATTGATCTGCGTAGCGGGTACATGGACCGGCATCATGTATTCGATCAGCAGGGATTTCGAAGACCGGTATTATTACAAGTTCAATTACGAATGCGGCTCTATGATCACCGGTATATCCAGGGCGTTGCAGGGATTAAATCCAGACAGCATTGATCCCGATGGCCGGTTCAGCACACCTTTTCTCAATTTCGGGTTCACGCACAACACATCGTCGTATGGTGAAGTTTATTATGAAGCGATCCGCAAAAAAATAAACAGCGATACAAAGAATGGACTTTTCATCTTGGAAGTAAATCCGCTGTCTGTTTATTCCGTTTCAGATTCCGTTTCAGATTCAGAAATGATCCTGGGCAGGATGCGTTTCTTTTCGATGGACCCGAATTTTGAGTACGTGCTGAGCAATGGAGAGAAGCCCGTGTATTCATTCCTGTTGACGGAACAAAAAAAGCTTCCGCAGGTGGTTGTACACCGGAACGGATGGAATGAATACATTGCCACGGTGGACTCCACGCATAAAAAAGGTAAGATCGCCGAGCAATATGCGTCGCACGAAAAATTGTTTCCCAATGCACGCTACAACGGTTACCGGTTGTTCTGGCTGAACCGGACCATTAACCTGTTGAAGCAACATGGAACGGTGATCCTCGTGCGGATGCCGGTTTCGCCGCAAATGATTGAACTGGAAAACCGTTTTTACCCGGAGTTCGACCAGGTACTGGCAGGTACGGCCAACCGGAATGGCGTGGAATACTGGTCCTATTACGATGATCCGGGCTATGAATTTTACGACATTCACCACATGACCTCCGTTGCGGCGAATCGGTTTTCGCGCGAATTGGGTGAAAGGATTAGCCGGTTGACCACGAATAAGTGAACTGAGAATTGTAAGTGTCTCAGTGTGTGTACAAGGTACTTATGAAAACCGCTTAAGCGGTTGGATAACCATATATTGGTTCCATTGCCGGGGACTTAAGCCCCCGGCAATGGAGCCAACACAGTTGCAGAACGGTTTCAACCGTTTCTGTCCTTGTCAAACTGTATTATTGGATACCACCCGATTGAACCGTAATTTTATGCACTCATTTATGACCACGCGTATGCACTTCAGTCCGGAAATTCAGGTTGGCAAAGCGAGGATCGGAAAATCGCACCCGGTTTTTATTATTGCGGAAGCGGGAGTCAATCACGGTGGTGATATGGCCGTGGCCCGTCAGTTGATCGACATTGCTGCTGCGGCCGGTGCAAACGCCGTAAAGTTCCAGGCCTTCCGTACCGAGAGCCTGATCCTGAAAAACGTAAGCAAGGCTCCGTACCAGCAGGAAACAACAACCGCTTCGGAATCGCAGTTCGACATGCTGAAAAAGCTGGAACTGAAACGCGACCAGTACGTGGAACTGAAAAAATACTGTGAGTCAAAAAATGTGATGTTCCTGATCACACCTTTTGATGAAGACAGCCTGATCGAACTCGAAGAAGTGGGTGTTGAAGCGTATAAAATTGCGTCGACAGATACCACGAACCTTCCGTTTCTCGCGAAAGTAGCGA
>DATHKF010000746.1:0-13165 GCA_035489505.1 Bacteroidia bacterium
CAAAGGGTGTGCAAGGGTTCCTATACCCTTCGATACCCTTCACAACCCTCAAAGGGATATATGCCTGCAAGGGTTAGCAAGGGTTCATTAACTTCGCACCATGCATTTTTTCTACCAGCCCGACCTCTCCGGTGAATTCATTTATCTCGATGAAGATGAATCCAAACATGCCATTCGTGTTTTGCGCATGACCATTGGTGAACAAGTAGAAATTGTGGACGGAAAAGGTATCCGCGCTGTGGCCGAGGTCACGAAGGATCATCCCAAGCGGTGCGAGCTGCGGATCGTTTCACGAAAAACGGAAGAATCGCCACGAAACTACTACCTGCACATTGCGGTTGCCCCAACCAAAAATATCGAGCGCATCGAATGGTTTGTCGAGAAAGCCGTTGAGATTGGCATTGATGAAATTTCCTTTCTCGACTGCGAGCATTCCGAACGGACTGTTGTAAAAATGGAACGCATGGAAAAAGTAGCTGTAGCAGCCATGAAGCAGTCGCAGCAAAGCCGTGTTCCGGTGATCCATGCCATGAAACCGTTCGCAGAATTTGTTGCAGAATCAAAATCGGATGTCCGGTTGATTGCGCATTGCGAAGAAGGCGCGAAAAATCCTGTGCAAAAGGCAATAGCCGGAATCAAAAGCATCCTTGTACTCATTGGTCCGGAAGGTGATTTTTCCAATGAAGAAATCAAACTCGCTGTTGAACGTGGCTTTGTTCCAACCAGTTTGGGAGAAACCCGCTTGAGAACAGAAACCGCAGCACTGTATACCGTGATGGCTGCGGCAATCGTTACCGCGTAACGCAAAAAAAAACAAGCTAAAAAAATTAACCACAGAGCCCACGGAGTGATTTTCACAGAGTTTCACTGAGTGCGCTACCCTGAAACTCGTGTGAAATACCCCTGTGATTCTCTGTGGTAAAAAAACAAACGCTACAATCGCGCAGCGATTTCGCCGTGATGCCGTGTTTTTTTATTTCAACGTCTTGAAGTGACGCAAAAAAAAACGGGAAAAGCAGTTCGCCCTTCCCGTCCCTTTCAATTTCGTTTTTTTATTCCCTGATGAGACGTTTCACCGCGTTATTTCCATCGGCCATGATGTTGAGGAAATAAACGCCTGAAGCCATGTCTGTGTCGATGGTCAACAGGTTCTGGTGATGTGCTTCTGCAGCATACACCACGCGTCCGTTCACATCAGTGATCGTGATCAGGATGTTGGTGTAATCACCACCCAGATCAACTGTAACCACACCTGCATTCGGATTTGGATATACGGAAACAACGGATGCAAAATCGTTTCCACGTACTCCCGTGCCCAGCACCAATGTGCATGCTGAAGTATCTGTACATGCATTTTCGGTAACGATCACCGCATAGTTTCCGTCAGCTGTTGGGAAGAACGACTGGCTGCTTGCTCCTGCAACAATCGCATATCCGCTGTCGCAATTTACCCACTGGTACGTTGCTCCAATTGCGTCTGCAGTAAGCTGCACACCCGACATGGTTACACCCACGTTCGCTGTATTCACCACGAGTTGAATGGTAATTACGCTGTCGCAACCGGCCATGTTTGCAACGGTATCCATGTACGTGCCCGATGCGGTGTAAACCGCTCCTGAAGGTGCAGTAAAACTGTCGCATACAGTTGGTGCGATGAGTGCCGTTGTCATGCTGTTCACGGTAAGGCCAATCGTAATCACACTGTCACAGCCAACCATATTTGGAATGGTGTCCATATATGTTCCCGACGCGGTGTAAACTGCGCCTGAAGGAGCTGTGTAGCTGTCGCATACCGTTTGGGTAACTGCCGCTGTTGTCGGACTATTGATCGTCAGGTTAATCGTGATTATACTATCGCAGCCAATAGAATTCGTCAGCGTGTCCATGTAAGTTCCGGAACTGGTGTACGTATTCCCTGCCGGTGAAACATACGCGTTACACGCGGAGGCAGACAATGATGAGGTGGTTGGCTGATTGACACTCACCATCATGCTGTCCATTGCGATACAACCCAGTGTATCTTCTACGGTAACGATGTATGTTGTGTTAGCAGTTGGAGCAGCCGTTGGGTTGCCTGTAGTTGCATTGGTCAGTGTAGCTGAAGGCAACCATGAATACGTCAACGTTCCGTTTCCACCTGTTCCCGTTGGAGAATCGCCGATCAATGTTGTTCCGGATAAACACACGGACAAATCGGGACCTGCGCTTGCAGAAGGACCAGTGATCACAGTGCCGTAAATGATGAATGGAAATCCTTGTGCAGGAGTTCCGGTTCCACCATCAAGCGCGTTATTCCAAACGCTTCCGATACGCTGGCGGCCATTGCCTGTTACAGCCTGGTTAAACGGCACACGTGGATTTGCCCATGGACCTGAAGCGAGTGAACCGGTCGTTGCCCAGTCGATCCAGAATGTGCCTGCCGTTACAAGCAGTCCGGGGGTTGTGCACACGTTGCGCATGATCGGGCGCGTGTTGTTACCTGTTGTTGTTTCCGTGATGCGGTAAGCACCTGCGAATACCGAGCGGGTCATGCGGTTCGTGGTGGTATCTCCATACACCACATTTGAGCCAACTGCGTCCGGAATACTGTCCCAGACCCGGAAGTTAACTCCGGTGAATGTAGACGTGGTTGAAGAACCGGTCTGGTAACTGAAAAATACGATGGAGTCAATTCTCCATGCGCAATCCGTAGAAGTAAAGTCATCGGCAACGCGGTTAAACAAATTGGACTGGTGTCCAAAACCAATTGTGCCCATACCGAATGTGGTTGTATACAGAACGCTTTCGTCTGCACCTCCAAAACCGGTTCCTGTCCTGTTGACAACAGGACCATTATCAAAAAGAATCTGTGCCTGAGCAGGAAGGATTCCCGCTACTAAAGAAATGGCAAGGCAAACCCGTTTCCAGGTTTGTGAGTAATTTTTTTTCATGTGTAAGATTTATAGGGTCAAAAATTGTTTGCCCTGCAAAAGTAGTAAATAGATCAAACATCCGGATCAGTCCAGGCGTTCCATATCCTCAGGAGGTCCTTTTACAACCGGAACCGGTTTTTCTATTTTGAAAACGCGTAAATGAAACGGATCGAGGCGGTGTTCTGTTGGCCCGGACATTCTTCCGTTCCAGCGCAAACGATCAGGGTACAAAAGCAGCAGGTCTTCTTCGGTAAATTCGTACCTCGTGTCTGTATTTCCGTCGTTCGCCAGTTTACCGGCGAGATAAGTTTTTGCTTCTGCACGAAGCTTTTCCTGGACCTTGCGGTGCACCGACAACACTTCGACAAAGCTCTTCCATGTAATCATGGAATCTGTTTGCAGGTCCATAAGCGCAGGAGGAAGTGTGTAAAAAACACCGGCCTTCTGGTATACTTCCAGCTTGTTTACAAACTCATTGTACGAAGCCAGGAAAACGGCCGAATCCGGTCCGGTATTTTTTTCGCGTTCATCCCAGGCCATGGCTTCGTGTTCAAGAACGGAAATCGATTGCACCTGGGGTTTACGCTCCGGAAATGCCGGCGAATCTTCAGGCGTGAATACATTGCCATAAAACAATTCGAAGAATTTCATCACTTCTTTTCCATCATGCCAAACCGTATCAACAAAAAAGAGGCCCGCCTCGCCGATGCGCAACGGTATAAATGATGGGGCATGCAATCCGATCGAATCTTTTCTGACAGGGAAACGGTGCAGCGCGTGAAAAGGAATACCGAGTTCAAGTCCGCTGCTTACGCCAACGATCCGCAGATCTTTTCCGGCACACAGCGAATCGATGATGTGTTCAACGAATCCGCAGGGCACATCATAATGCGCGTAAATATTGACTGTATCTCCGCAGGAATCCGGTTTCGGCCATCGCTTCTGTTCTACATACGGATGATTTCCCCTGGCATCAATTTTCACGGCAATACGTATTTCCGGAAGCGTTGTATCCACCGGCATCCCCGATTCTATTTCCGGAAGTTCCAGGACAATATCCACGGAGTCAGATGAAGGTTGATGGACAGGGGCATCGTCGGCACATGAACACAACGAAGCAACGAGAGAAAGGAAAATCAGCGTACGCATGAATTAAAAGTAAAGTTAATTCCCGGGTTATTAACGGGAATTAACAGGCAATATTTTCAATTCGCTTTCTATTGAGGTAATTTTATTTTCCTTAAAATCCACTCATGAAACGATTGAAATATTTCATTCTCCCGGTGCTTGCAATTGGTGTTGCCTTGTGGTTTGCGAACCAGTTTGCATTGGCTGGCCCTGATGCGATCACAGATGGCGACAAAAAGAAAAACGAAGAAGTATTTCACGACGGCGATATGATTTTCCAGACTTCGCAAAGTGGGCAAAGCCTGGCGGTTTCTTACGCCACGCATTCGAAGTATACACACTGCGGTTTGTTGTTCAGCGACAACGGAAAATGGTATGTGTACGAAGCCGTTCAGCCGGTGAAAAAGACGTTGTTCAAAGACTGGATTGCCATGGGCGACAGCAATTACTACGTGGTGCGGCGGTTGATCAAATCGGATTCCATCATGACTCCGGCCGTGGTGACCCAAATGCGGGCATCGTGCAATAAACGCATGGGAAAAAACTACGATCTCTATTTCGGGTGGAACGACAGTTTGATCTATTGCTCAGAACTCGTGTGGAAAGCGTACAACGAAAGCACCGGGCTTGAAGTAGGTCACCCGAAACCGATGAAGGAATACGATCTCACGCATCCCCTTGTTTTGAAAACGATGACGCAGCGTTACGGCACTAAAATTCCGTACGAGGAGCTGATGATTTCGCCGGGAGATATTTTTGATTCGGAGTTGCTTACCACGGTGAAGGAAGGGATCAAATGAACCTTTGCTTTTTCTAACCACATAGGTACATAGGTCACATAGGCGCTTCGCTTGGACACATAGCGGCACTGATAACAAATGGATTTCAGAGTCGCGGCTATTTGATCTTCACAAACTGCTCGCCTTCCTTAAACCCTTCCGTCCGGATAAACTTCCGGAATTCTCTTTTCGATGGTGAATACGCAGATGCAATCGTGTCTGAAGAATTTTCTTCGAATTCATTGAGCATTTCTGAGATTAAGATTCTTTGGGAAATGGTACAGGCTAAACCTTGATATCCATTTGAGAAAGTTCTTTTCCCAACTCACGGATTCCAACTAAAATCCGGTTCACCTGCGCATCCGATGGCGTCTTGATTCCTTTGATGTATTGAGCAAGCAAGCTCTGATTCATTCCGATGCGTTCACTGAGTGCTTTTGCATTGATCACTTTGTAGAATTCGAAGAATTGTGCGAGGTCGAGCACGACTTTGATGTTCTCCTGTGTATACACCTTTCCTTCCTCTTCGAAATAAAGATTCAGCGCCTCAAGCATGTTTGCGCGCAACTCCTTCATATCACCACCTACGGTATAGATACCGTAACGTTCGTCTGCAACATAAGCCGAATAGCCTGTGCGTGTGCGTTCTACTACAAATCTGAACTTTTTCATATTCCTGCGTTCTTTCTGATCTTTCGTTCTAATCCTTTTCCGATTTCTTTCGAACCGTGATAAGGAACTGATAACTTGTTTGGTTTCAAATCGTGCTTCAGGATGATGTGGCTACCTGTTTGTCGAACAACGTACCACCCGTGCCGGGATAACTCCCGAATAAATTCTCTGCTTTTCATAAAGGTAATAAATTTATTACTTATTCAAATGAATAAAATCAAAATAGCCAGCAATTTATCAACCGCAAACAACTTAGCCCGGAACAAACGTTTGTAATCGGATATAGAGACAAAACGATTGTCGAAAAATCACCATCCCACCGTGTCGCTGTGTCGCCGTGGTTGCTTATCTTTGCTACCATAACAAACAGCCCTGCGTTGTATGCAGGCATAAAACTTTAAATGATCAAAATTACTTTACCCGATGGTGCAGTTCGTGAGTACGAACCGGGCACTACAGCGCACCAGGTGGCGCTATCAATCAGTGAAGGACTTGCGCGAAATGTCCTTGCAGCCAAAATAAACGGAGAAGTCTGGGATGCCAACCGCCCCATTCTCGCTGATTCCAGCTTACAACTTCTGACGTGGAACGATACCGATGGAAAAGAAACCATGTGGCATTCCTCCGCTCACCTGCTTGCGGAAGCATTGGAAGCGCTTTATCCCGGAGTGAAATTCGGAATCGGGCCTCCGATTGAAAACGGTTTTTATTACGACGTTGACCTCGGCGGTCACGCACTTTCTCCCGACGATCTTCCGAAAGTCGAGAAGAAAATGCTGGAACTCGCGCAGCAGAAAAACGCGTACACCCGCAAAGAGATCAGCAAGAAAGATGCGATTGAATTCTTCACCCAAAAAGGTGATGAATACAAACTCGATCTCCTGCAGGATTTACCTGACGGAAGCATCACGTTCTACGAACAGGGAAAATTTACTGATCTCTGTCGCGGACCGCATATTCCGAATACCGGTTTCATCAAGGCTGTAAAGCTCCTGAACATTGCAGGTGCTTACTGGCGCGGCGATGAAACAAAAAAACAGCTCACGCGCATTTACGGAATCACTTTTCCGAAGCAGAAAGAGCTTGACGAATATCTCGTGATGCTCGAAGAAGCGAAGAAACGTGATCACCGCAAACTCGGGCGCGAACTCGATCTGTTTACGTTCTCCGATAAAGTGGGCATGGGATTGCCATTGTGGCTACCGGCCGGCGCTGCATTGCGCGAACGTTTGCAGGCGTTCCTGCAGAAAGCACAGGTGAAAGCGGGATATCTTCCCGTAATCACTCCGCACATCGGGAATAAACAGCTTTACATCACTTCCGGTCACTACGAGAAGTACGGAAAAGATTCGTTCCAGCCGATCCGCACACCGCAGGAAGGTGAAGAGTTTTTCCTCAAGCCAATGAATTGTCCGCATCACTGCGAGATCTATAAAAGCCGTCCGCGTTCGTACAAAGACCTCCCGATCCGTTTTTCGGAATTCGGAACTGTGTATCGTTACGAACAAAGCGGCGAACTGCATGGACTCACACGTGTACGCGGCTTCACACAGGATGACGCGCATTTGTTCTGTCGTCCCGACCAGGTGAACGAAGAATTCTGCAAAGTGATCGACATCGTGCTCTACGTTTTCCGTGCGCTTGGATTTGAAAATTACACCGCACAGATTTCGTTGCGCGATAAAGTCGACCGCAGCAAATACATTGGCACCGAAGAAAACTGGGCCAAAGCCGAGCAGGCGATCATTGACGCAGCCGCTTCGAAAGGTCTGAATACCGTGATCGAATACGGTGAAGCCGCCTTCTACGGACCGAAGCTCGACTTCATGGTGCGCGACGCAATTGG
The DNA here is from genome assembly GCA_035489505.1 of Bacteroidia bacterium. GTDB lineage: Bacteria > Bacteroidota > Bacteroidia > Palsa-965 > Palsa-965. The sequence goes on from DATHKF010000746.1 coordinate 7,338, forward strand.
CCGGAAATGGCAGTTGGGAACAATCCAGGTGGATTACAATCTTCCGGAACGTTTTGAGCTGGAATACACCGGTTCTGACAACCTGAAACACCGCCCGGTGATGATTCACCGCGCACCTTTTGGCTCGATGGAGCGTTTCGTGGCCGTGTTAATTGAACATTGCGCCGGAAAGTTCCCGTTGTGGTTAACACCGGAGCAAGTAGCTATTCTTCCGGTAAGCGACCGTTTCAACGACTACGCGCACGCAGTTTTGGAAGAATTGAAAAATTCCGATATTCGTGGTTATGTGGATGACCGCAGTGAGAAAGTGGGGAAGAAAATCCGCGACAATGAATTGAAGAAAGTTCCTTACATGCTGATTGTTGGTGAAGAAGAGAATGCCGCGAAAACTGTTTCCGTGCGTAAGCAAGGCGATGGCGACAAGGGTGCAATGAGCATCCAGGCATTTGCAGATCTCATCAATGCAGAGGTAAAAGAAAAGACGGAATCGTTTGCCTGACTTCGGCTCCGCTCAGTCTGACAACGTTCAGATCAGTCTGACAAAAGAGCAGAAAAGTAGTTTTGCATGATTTTTGAATCAATACAGTAATAATAAACAGAAGTATCACTTAAAAACCGGAGGTTAACATCGCAGCTCCCTTTTACAATCGCCCGAAACCGGGTGCACCAAAACCAGGCGGACCACGTCCACCATTTCCACGCGGACCCAGGGGTCCAAGAATCAAAGAAGATTTACACCGGATCAATGAGAAGATCCGCGACGTCACGCAGGTACGTGTTGTAGGCGAAGGCATTGAGCCGGGCGTTTACACGATCCAGCAGGCGCTCGAAATGGCGCAGGAAGCCGGACTCGATCTCGTCGAAATCGTAGCGGGTGCTGATCCTCCTGTGTGCCGCATCGTGGAGTACAAGAAATTTCTCTACGAGCAAAAGAAGAAACAAAAGGAAATCAAATCCAAGGCACAAAAGGTTGTTGTGAAGGAAATCCGTTTCGGTCCACAGACCGATGACCACGATTTCAACTTCAAGAAGAACCACGCGATCCGTTTCTTAGAAGACGGGGCCAAGGTAAAAGCATACGTCATGTTCCGCGGTCGTTCGATCGTGTTCAAGGAGCAGGGAGAAATCCTTCTGCTGCGTTTCGCACAGGAACTCGAAGAGCACGGAAAAGTTGAAGGACTTCCGCAGCTGGAGGGCAAGCGGATGCAGATGATGATTGCGCCGAAGAAGAAGAAGTAGACGATAGTTGAGAGGCGATAGACGGGAATCTTCTTCTTCGTTTCGCGACTTATAGCATAGGAAAGCACAGATGAAAGTCTGTGCTTTTTTGTGCTTAATATATAATCGGGATATAAAAAATCAACGCAGAGGCGCAAAGACGCAGAGGAAACGCTAAGGATTTTGAGGTAGCGGAGATCGCTAAGCAATCGCTTCGCGATTACTTCCGCATCACTCCGTGCATTTTGTGAATTCCGCGTACAATCCGGAAGCGCTTAGACGGTCTTAATGTCTTTGTTCTGCATCCCGATAATCCCATACTGCTCCTGCAAGGCTCCGATGCGCTGCAGCACTTCGGGCGGCGGTGGACCAACAGGTGCCGAAGGATAATCCAGTTGATCGGCCGGTGTACTCATCGCAATAAACATTTCTTCGAGTCCTGCGGGCGCTACATGTGCGAGCATCTTCACTTTTTCCGTTTGCACCTTGAAGGAATGCACAACACCTCTTGGAAGGTGAATTAATTCTCCTGCTTTGAGATGATGCTCCACGTTATCTGCAGTCACTGTAATTTCTCCTTCGAGGACGTGAAATGTTTCATCTTCGTTCGTGTGCGTATGAGCAGGTGGTTCCAGGCCACGACGGAGATTCACTTCCATCAGTGCAAATTGTCCGTTGGTTTCTGATCCGTTGAGGAGAAACGTCCAGTAACCGCCCATAAAATGTCGTGTGCGTTCAAGTTTGTTTTGTACTGCGAATGCTTTGTTGGTGTTGTCCATGATTTTCAGATTGATCAGGGACAAACATAGTCTCGCACAAAAAAGTAAAAGTTGATCCGGATCAACAAATCATCCACGAGCGATTTTTGCACGTATCCGGCTGATCGTTTCCGTGCGCACACCCAGGTAATTCGCAAGGATATGCTGGGGCACGCGTTGAATGAGTGACGGACGTTTTTCCACCAGTTCTTTATAGAGTGCTTCCGGGGTTTCTGTTTTCAGACGCAAGGCTTCTTCCATCAATCGCGCGTGATCGCTCGGAAATTTCTTACCGAAAAAGATCTTGTAAAACGGGAATTTATCCAGGCACAGATCGGCATTCGCGATTGTGATGCCGAGCACTTCCGAATCCTCCAGTGCCTGCAGCGTAACATTCGTTGGCGTATTGGTTCGCATGCTTCCTACCTGTCCCGCGAAAGTGCCTTCTTCAATCAGGAGAATGGTCTGTTCGGTTCCGTCGCTATTGGAAATGTACTGACGGAAGCAACCTTTCAGAATAAACGGGCTGTAACGCGGAACTTCACCGGCGCGGTAAAACGTTTCGTTCTTCGGGACCGTGAAGTGCTTGAAATACGCCAGGAATTCCGCGAACTCCTCATCGCTAACCTCCGTGTAGGAGCGGATATGATCCAGGAACAGGTGCGTCGGCATAGCTATTGCCCAAGCGGATTGTCCAGAAATGCTTTTCCATCATCAACGAAGCTTGCGCCATTGTACCAGAATGCTTTGCTTTTCCCGGTTTCGGTATCCCATACAACACCATAGCGACGACCTTCACTGTTTAAGTAAACCTGCAGCTGGTACTTGCCTGTTTTGTTCGTTCCTTCTTCTGCAAATGTTTCCGGTGCGGGAGCCGCATTTGCTGTTGGCACTGATCGCAGGAAAAATCCTCCGCTTAAAAGCATGATCGAAACACCGATGCTGATGTTGAGAAATTTATTTTTCATTGGGATGGTTTTGAAGTGAGTTTGGTTGGCAAGTGAGGGTGACTTCCGCTAAAATACGGTTCAATTGTCATCCGGTGCGCGGTTTCTTTTACGGCAAAGGCGTCCAGGTACATCGGGAAAAATCATAAAAAGCCGGCACTCCCGGCGACCCGGCGGTTGAATTTTGGCCTCAGAGCCCAAAATCACTGAATTTCGGAATCTAAGAATTACAGAATCTGACCCTGAATCTTGTTTTTCAGATAGAATTAACTACTTTTGCAGCCCCTTCCGAATGTCCGGGAGGTTTTAAAATAAAGTGCATTATGCCGAAGATGAAAACCAATTCCAGCGCGAAGAAGAGATTCAAGCTCACTGGATCTGGGAAAATCAAGCGGAAACATGCGTTCAAACGTCACATTTTGACAAAGAAATCGACTCAGCGTAAACGTGCCCTGACTAAAGCTGCTCTTGTAAGCAAGCCGGACACGAACAACGTGAAAGCGATGCTTTGCATCTAATGACGCGAACGCTGGTTCACTCCGAAGGAGTCCTTCGGACTGGTTTACCCGAATGTTAAACCCGGTTCTCAGTATTAAGTTTCCGCAAGGAGCGCTGACAACCAAAACGAAAAAACAAAATGCCTAGAAGTGTAAATGCCGTAGCATCGCGCGCCAAGCGCAAAAAAGTGCTCAAACGCACACACGGTTATCGTGGTGCAGCAAGCAACGTTTGGACAGTTGCTAAAAACGTAAACGAAAAAGGTCTTCAGTACGCATACCGCGACCGTAAGCAGAAGAAACGCAATTTCCGCAGCCTGTGGATCCAGCGTATCAATGCCGGTGTTCGTGAGCATGGACTTTCTTATTCACAGTTCATGGATCTCGTTCACAAAAAAGGAATGGAACTCAACCGTAAGACACTTGCTGATCTTGCGATGAATCACCCGGAAGCTTTTAAAGCTGTGGTTGATTCTGTTAAGAAGTAGACGAGAGTCGAAGATGAGAGACGGGAGACCGCTCATCGTCTTATAGAAATAAAAAGCCGATCCGAAAGGGTTGGCTTTTTTGTTGGTACGGAACACGATTCACATATTTATTATATCGGAATGAGTTTTCTTATCGATTTTAAATTTGGAATATGTTGCCTAATCAGATAACTTTGTATATGTGAGCCAAAAGCCATTTCGGGAGATTTTCTACTATAAAAAGTACTATCTCGATTTCTTTGAGAAATTAAAACCAGAAGTAAAGAAGAAGTTCAACTGGACTTTACAACTTGTTTCAACGGTTGATCGTGTTCCGGAGAAATATTTCAAGCATCTGACCGGAACTGATGGCTTGTATGAAGTGAGAGTTGAAGTTGGATCTGACATTTATCGCGTGTTTTGTTTTTTCGACAAGGGACGTTTGATCATTCTGGTGAATGGATTCCAAAAGAAAACCCAAAAGACGCCTTCAAACGAAATTGAACTGGCAGAGAAGTTGAAAAAACAATATTTCAATGAAAAAGAAAAATAAGAATCTTACCTCATTCACCAGCCATATTGAGAAACAATACGGTAAGCGTGGCACCAAAAAGCGTGAAGAATACGAAGAGGGCTTCGAGGCTTTTAAACTTGGTGCGATGCTGCAGGAAATGCGCAAGGAGCAAGGACTAACCCAGAAAGAACTTGCAGAGAAATGCGGCACCACCAAAAATTACATTTCACGGATTGAGAATAATGCGAGCGATATCAGACTATCCACTTTGATGAGGATCATCAGTGAAGGCCTCGGCGGACATCTCCGGTTAAGTGTAGATAAATAGACTGGTCACCAAACACGTCCGGACTGAGAATTTGTGATTAACACGTCCAATACCGTCAGACACTATCGAGCTTTTGCACTAATTGTATGTATAAATATGCGTCGTGCTTAGCCGGTTCTGCTCATCGTAATAAACTTTACGCGCAACTCTTCCTTCTGCATCATGGTGCGTAACTGTTTTCTCACGCTGCCGTTTGTCTTCTTCTGTATTAAAAACTTCGATGATGCGGCCTTTTTTATCCAGCTTGCAGGTGGTCTTTAGCCTCGGCCAGTATCCCAATGAATCGGGGGGCAAAGTGTGCTTCATCGTACCGTTATCGTCATACAGGGTGACCAGGTACGAGTAGCCTCCTTTGAAGTGGGTGTATTCTACATTTTTGTACCTGATTCCACCTACAAACACCTCCTGGCTGAGAATACGCCCCTTCTTGTCATATACCCTTGTTTCTTTCATCTCGGTACCGCGCCGTTCACTTTTTGATGTACATGCGACTTTTCTCCCCCAGCGATCGTAGGTATATATTCCTTCCGAAAAATGCTCCCATTTTCCTTCATTCGTATCCGTTACAACCCTGGTAAACGTAAATACGCCCGATGGTACTGTATCGGATTGAACAAACCTGCGTTGGTAATAAGAGTCATGTATCAGCTTTCCTGATGAATCATATTGAAAGAAGTGCCGCATGCTGTCGCCATCAGTTGCAGCAAACGTCCGGCTGATCAACAGCGTATCGGTGTATTGAAAGGTCCAAATACCATCCGTCTCTATGGAACTTCCATACCGGCAGTGAGTAAAAGTTTCCGAAATCAGCAACCCGCGTTCATTGTATATTTCGGTTTTCGCCAGTGTCTTATTGGCGCTATCGGTTCCGAGGTATTGCCAGACTTCGCACCGGATTTGGGCGGAGAGTACACCTGTGAATATCAAACTAAGAATCAGCAAAGCCTTACGCATTCTTAAATATAGGGATGAAAACATGATGTAGCTTTTCTGATTAACGCAGAAAATGCAAGCGGTATTGCGTTTATGACCGTCAATCAATAGCTATGTGCGGCCAACATCAATTAACAATTCCGCCCAACCCTATTCGTTAACTTCG
>DATHKF010000747.1:0-17896 GCA_035489505.1 Bacteroidia bacterium
CTGCTGGAAGTACGCGGCATGCTCAGCGGAGAAAACCCGGAAAGGGCATTTGATGAAATTGATAAAATGATCAATTCGGAAAATTACTGGGATGATTTTTTTCAGCGATTCGCCGCGTACGACAAAAAATTCCTCGAGATACTCGCGCGGCATCCCGGCGACTTCTCATCGTCTGAACAGAAATTCTGCCTCCTGATCAGGTTGGGCATGACGTCGAAAGACATTGCAAGTTTGCTCAACATTACACCTTCAGCCATTGAGAAGAAAAGATACCGCGTGCGCAAAAAATTCAACCTGGGTACTGAAGCCAGCCTCGACAGGTACATTATTTCTTTGTAAAAACACCCCTTTTCCCACGTAAAAACACCTGTTTCGGCACTTGTCCGGTATTTGTCCGGTGCGCCATGACCAAACATAGCTGTAGTCGATCTACTTTAGCGCGATTTTAGGCTATACCCCCCCGCTGAATTACACTTTTATTGTTCAACAATTATACCTTATGAAGCACAGGCTTACTCTGCTGTTCGTATTAATTTGCTCGGCCCTTTTCAGCCAGGTAATTACACCGTTTTCTATCCGTTACCAGGCTACACAGAAAGGTGGCATCCGCTACGTTTCCAATACTGCTACAACCTGCTCAGGTATTGGATGCGGGGCCGGTCGTGCAGAAGTTCCTCCGGCCGGAACAAGTACGGACAACATTTTTAATGCTGCCTATGTGGATATCGACGCGGATGGAACAACGTTCTCTTCCTCAAGCGACAGTCTCGCCATTCCTATGTGCAGTGAGATCAGCTGGGCCGGCCTCTATTGGGGAGGCGACAATACCACTGGTGGATCAAACTATGCGACCCGCAACCAGTGCAAGATAAAAGTGGACAATGGCGCGTACACAAACCTGACGGCCGACCAGCTGCAGGATAACACCATCGGCTTCAATACCTACCATTGCTATAAAGATGTCACGACCATTGTACGCGCCGCGGGGACCAATGCACGCTATACCGTTGGTAACGTATGTGCACGGGTAGGTAACATGAACGTTTTTGCAGGCTGGACAATCGTCGTGGTTTACAAGAACGATCTTCAGCCCATGCGTAACCTGACCGTGTTCAACGGTCTTTCCAACGTATCAGGAACGAACCCGATCACGGATATCACTGTAAGCGGATTCCTTACACCACTTTCAGGTCCGGTAACGTTTGAAGTGGGTAACGTTACTTACGACGGTGACCGTTCTTCAACCGGCGATCAGCTCATGTTCAACGGCGGAAGCGGATTCGTAAACATCAGCGACGCGGTAAACCCGCTCAGCGATATTTTCAACAGTACATTATCATACAACGGTGTTCAGAAAACAATTCCGTTCATCAATCCGGGATATACCAATTCGCTGGGTATGGATGCGGATATATTTCTTCCCAACAACGCCGCCAAGAATTATATAGGCAACAGCGCCACTTCCGCCACGTTACGATTAACCACAGGAGGTGAAACGTTTCTCACGCAAGTCGTCACCATGGCGATTGACGTGTATGAACCTGATCTGCGATCGGCCTGCCGTGTCATCGATCTGAACGGAGGAAGCGTATTGCCCGGCGATATTCTCGAATACACGGTTGTCGGAAAAAATATCGGTTCCGATCCTTCCGTCAATACATTCATGACGGATACGCTGGAATATAACGCAGTGTATGTTCCCGGATCGCTGTCCATTATTTCAGGACCGAATATCGGCGCAAAAACAGATGCAGCAGGCGACGACCAGGCCGAATACATTGCAGCACAACGCGTGCTACGTGTAAGAGCGGGAACCGGTGCTAATGCGGTTTCGGGGGGGCAGATGAACAATTCTCCGCTGGGAATTGACAGTACGGTTTTCCGTTTCAGGGCAACCGCCACAACTGACTGTATAGTCCTGCAATGCGATAATATAATTAATAACCGCGCTTACATTTACGGAACCGGTAACGTTTCGGGTAACACCTGGAGCAATGGAAGTAACCCGAACATCTTTGATGGATTTGGTTGCCCGATTCCGGGAACAACCAATACGCCGATCAGCGCTGCGAGCTGTACGCCACCTTCCGCATCAAGTAATTCCCCGAGATGTACCGGAACGACGATCAGTCTTACCACATCACCGGCTTCTTCCGTTGCAACGTATTCCTGGACCGGCCCGGGAGGATTTGTTTCTTCAGCGGCCAATCCAAACCGCGCGAATGCAACAGTTGCCATGGCCGGAACATACACGTGTGTGATCACGGTTCCTTTTTCTGCATGTTCGTATACGGTAACCACTGTGGTGATAGTCAACACCACACCTGCAACGCCAGCTCCTTCAAGTAATACACCTGTTTGTACAGGAAACACCATTAACTTATCTACGGCCGCTGTTGCCGGAGCCACGTACGCATGGACGGGACCTTCAGCATTTGCTTCAGCATTACAAAACCCAACCCGTCCCAGCGCAACAGTTGCCATGGCGGGAACGTATAGTGTAACGGTCACTGCAAACGGATGTACTTCCGCGGTGGGAACCGCTGTGGTGATAGTCAACGCAACACCTGCCACGCCGGCTCCATCAAGCAATACACCGGTATGTACGGGCAACACCATTAACCTTTCCACGGCAGCCGTTGCAGGTGCCACCTATTCGTGGACTGGTCCATCTGCATTTGCATCTGCATTACAAAACCCAACCCGCCCAGGTGCAACGGTTGCGTTTGCAGGAACATATAGCGTTACGATAACAACAAACGGATGTACTTCTGCTATTGGAACCACCGCTGTTGTAGTGAATGCTACACCAGCCACACCAACTGCGTCGAGCAATACCCCGGTGTGTACGGGCAATACCATTAACCTTTCCACTCCTGCAGTTGCAGGCGCTACGTATTCATGGACTGGCCCGAACAGTTTTAGTTCTTCGGTTCAGAATCCTTCGATTATCAATGCGACCGTCGCAATGGCAGGAACGTACAGCGTAACAGTCACTACAAACGGATGTACGTCTGCAGCAGGAACAACAGCTGTTGTGATCAATACTACTCCGGCAACACCAAGTGTGTCAAGCAATACACCGGTGTGTACCGGGAATACAATCAACCTGTCGACACCAGCTGTTGCAGGCGCTACGTATTCCTGGACCGGTCCGAACAGCTTCGCCTCTTCGGTGCAGAATCCATCGATTACCAACGCAACAATGGCGATGGCCGGAACATACAGTGTAACCGTTACAACAAACGGATGTACTTCTGCTGTTGGAACAACCGCTGTTGTGATCAATGCCACACCGGCCACGCCAACTGCATCAAGCAACACACCGGTTTGTACAGGTAACACGATTAACCTTTCAACACCAGCTGTTGCAGGTGCGACGTATTCGTGGACAGGCCCTGCTGCATTTGCATCGGTTGTGCAGAACCCAACACGCCCCAGCGCTACATTGGCGATGGCGGGAACGTACAGTGTTACGGTTACAACGAACGGGTGTACTTCCGCTTTCGGAACAACCGCAGTAGTTGTTAATGCCACACCAACCACACCAACTGCATCGAGCAATACTCCGGTGTGTACAGGAAATACAATCAACCTGTCGACGCCAGCAGTTGCCGCTTCAACGTATTCCTGGACCGGTCCGAACAGTTTCAGTTCTTCGGTGCAGAATCCTTCGATTACCAATGCGACAGTCGCAATGGCGGGAACCTATAGTGTAACTGTCACTACAAACGGATGTACATCTGCTGTTGGAACAACGGCGGTGGTTGTTAACGCAACACCAGCAGCGCCATCTGCATCCAGCAACACACCGGTTTGCTCAGGCAACACACTCAACCTTTCAACACCAGCGGTGGCAGGAGCTACGTATTCATGGACGGGACCTGCTTCGTTTGTATCGGCTTTACAAAATCCAACGCGCACCAATGCAACGGTAGCTATGGCGGGCACGTACAGCGTTACAGTAACTGTAAACGGATGTACCTCCGGATTCGGAACAACAGCTGTGGTGATCAACGCTACACCTGCAACACCGGCTCCATCAAGCAATACGCCGGTTTGTACAGGTAATACCATTAACCTTTCAACGGCGGCTGTTGCCGGCGCAACGTATTCGTGGACCGGCCCGAACAGTTTTGTTTCTTCGGTGCAGAATCCTTCGATCCTGGGAGCTACACTCGCTATGGGTGGAACGTATAGCCTTACAGTTACTGCAAACGGATGTACGTCCGCTATTGGAACTACGGCAGTTGTTGTGAACGCAACTCCTGCTGCGCCAGGTGCATCAAGCAATTCTCCGATCTGTGCGGGCAATGCACTCAATCTTTCAACGCCAGCAGTTGCAGGTGCAACGTATTCCTGGACGGGTCCGAATTCTTTCACGGACAACGTACAGAATCCAACCATTGCAGCCGCGACTACAGCTGCTACAGGAACATACAGTGTAACTGTAACCGTTAACGGATGTACTTCCGCAATTGGAACAACAGCCGCAACCGTTACCGCCGGACCTCCAACACCAACGGCATCAAGCAACACACCCGTGTGCTCGGGTGATCCGCTGAATCTTTCGACTCCGGCAGTTGCAGGCGCTACATATTCCTGGACCGGCCCGAACAGCTTTACTTCTTCCGTGCAGAATCCAACAATTCCTGTAACAACAGTTGCAGACGGAGGAACCTACAGCCTGACCATTACTGTGAGCGGATGTGCGTCCAATGCAGGAACAACACTTGTGGTTGTGAATGCAACACCGGCAACACCAACCGTGGGCAGCAACGCACCGGTATGTACTGGAAATCCGATCAACCTCACCACACCAGCTGTGGCGGGAGCAACGTATTCCTGGACCGGGCCAAACAGTTTTGTTTCTTCTGCACAGAACCCGACAGTAGCTTCTGCTACGTTGGCTGATGCGGGAACCTACAGCGTTACCGTTACAGAAAATGGTTGCGTGTCTTTGGAAGGAACAGTTTCTGTTGTTGTAAATACAACACCGTCCATTCCGGTTGCTGGTTCGAACTCTCCTGTATGTACAGGTGATCCGATCAACCTGAATACACCGTTTGTTGCAGGCGCAACCTGGTCATGGACGGGCCCGAACAGTTTTGCATCAACATCGCAGAATCCATCGGTACCTGCGGCTACGTTGGCTGACGCCGGAACATACAGTGTAACGATTACTGAAAACGGATGTACTTCCGCCGCAGGAACAATTCCTGTTACGGTGAATCCAACTCCGGCAACACCTTCAGTTTCGTCCAATTCCCCCGTGTGTACAGGTGATTCACTTCACCTGGTTGGACCAACAGTTGCCGGAGCTACTTATTCCTGGACAGGGCCAAACGGTTTTGTTTCATCACAGCAAAACCCTTCCATTGCACCGGTAACAGTGGCTGATGCCGGAACGTACAGCCTCACCATTACAGAGAACGGATGTACTTCCGCTGCAGGGACAACAACAGTGATCATCAACGTAACACCAGCAACTCCAACACCAGCTGCACCATCACCTGTTTGTACAGGCGACAGCATCAACTTTACAGTAGGAGCAACAGCGGGCGCAACATATTCGTGGACGGGACCAAACAGTTTTGCTTCATCGGTGCAAAACCCAACATTGCTTGCGGCAACACTCGCTGATGCAGGAACGTTCAGTCTCACGATCACAGAAAACGGTTGTACATCGGATACCGGCACAGTTGCCGTTGTTGTGAATGCAACACCGGGAATTCCGGTTGTGTCTTCCAACTCACCGGTGTGTACAGGTGATTCGATCAACTTCAACACAGCATTCGTAGCAGGGGCAACGTATACATGGAGCGGCCCGAACAGTTTCGCTTCATCGCTGCAGAATCCTTTTATTACACCAGCTACTACCAGTGATGCAGGAACCTACAACCTGTTGCTCACCGAGAACGGATGTACTTCAGACACAGCGTTTGTTTCTGTAACAATCAATCCAACTCCGGCAACACCGAATGTGTCGAGCAATTCACCGGTATGCGCTACGATGACAATCAATCTCTTTGCAGATACGATTGCCGGCGTAACCTACAACTGGTTTGGACCAAACGCATTTACAGACAACGCGCAGAATCCGGTGATCGGAAACTCAACGCTCGCGATGGGCGGAACGTATTCGCTCACCATCACCGAGAATGGTTGTACATCGGACACAGCAACAATTGCGGTAGTTGTAATGACGTGCAACGACAACGACGGTGACAGCATTTTCGATCAGTACGATCTTGATGATGACAATGACGGTGTAGTTGATACGATTGAAGCCAGCGGAGACACAGACGGAGATGGAATTCCGGATTCGTTTGATTTGGATTCCGATAACGATGGAATTCCGGACGTGCAGGAAGCCGGTGGTACAGATCTGAACGGAGATGGAATCATTGACGGATTTACAGATCTGAACAACGATGGTTGGGATGATGCAACATCACTTTCTCCATTGCCACTTCCTGATACAGACGGTGACGGTGTAGTTGATATGCTCGACCTGGATTCCGACAACGATGGAATTACAGATGTTACAGAAGCTGGTGGTACAGATGCAAACGGCGACGGAATCATTGACGGATATACAGATGCGAATGGCAATGGATATTCTGACAACGTTGATCCGGGTGCAGGTGGTACACCGTTAACAACACCGGATACCGATGGTGATGGAATTAACGACTACCTGGATGTTGATTCCGACAACGATGGAATTACAGATGTTACCGAAGCCGGCGGCGTTGATGCCAACGGAGACGGTGTGATCGATGGTTACACAGACACTGATGGCGACGGATTAAGCGACAACGTAGATCCGGACAATGGCGGAATTATTCTTGCCGTTGGTGATTTTGACAATGACGGAACACCAAACTACCTGGATCTTGACAGCGACAACGACGGAATCGTTGATGTAATCGAAGCAGGTGGTGTTGATGGCGATAACGATGGCATCATTGGAACCGGCCCGATTACAGATACAGACGGCGACGGACTGAGTGATGTAGCGGATACCGACAACGGAGGAACTCCATTGCCAATTCCAAATACAGATGGAGCGGGCGGAGCAAACTATCTCGACATCGATTCAGACAATGACGGAATCGTTGACAACATCGAAGGTCAACCAACAGCAACATACGTTCCACCAACCGGCAACGATACAGACGGAGATGGAATTGATGACGCTTACGACACGATCGTTGGATTCGGAGGAGCAGGAATTACGCCAACCAATACAGATGGTGCAGACTCTCCTGATTACCTCGATCTCGATTCTGATAACGATGGATCAGGCGACCTTGTTGAAGGCTGGGATACCGACAACGATGGAACACCGAATACAGTTCCAAGCGGAAACGACAGCGACAACGATGGCTTGGATGATGCGTTTGATGTAGACGGAACAAGCACAACCAACGGCGGTGGTTCTACCAATGGAGGAACAGTACCTACGGGATTCCCTGACCTCGACGTTGCAGGCGGAGAACCCGACTGGAGAGATCCGCTGGACACAGACGGTGACGGTATTGCGAACAACATCGATCTCGATGACGACAACGATGGAATTCCGGATACATTCGAAGCCAGCGGAGACACAGATGGAGACGGAATTCCTGACTCATTGGATCTCGACAGCGACAACGATGGTATTCCTGATGTGATCGAAGCTGGAGGAACAGATAATGACGGCGACGGCATCATCGACGGATTCACCGATACAAACAACGACGGTCTTGATGACAACACAGCAGCGAATCCACTTCCGGTACCAGATACCGATGGCGACGGCATTCCTGACGTAACTGATCTCGACAGCGACAATGACGGCATCACAGATGTAACCGAAGCAGGTGGTACTGACACGAACGGTGACGGAATCATTGACGGTTACACAGACACAGACGGTGATGGACTGAGCGATAACGTTGATCCGAATAACGGAGGAACGCCATTGCCAACACCTGACACCGATGGTGACGGAGTCAATGATATGCTTGACCTCGATTCAGACAACGACGGAATCACGGATGTAACCGAAGCAGGTGGCGTTGATGCCAACGGTGATGGTGTGATTGACGGATACACCGATACTGATGGCGACGGATTAAGTGATAACGTAGATCCGAACAACGGAGGAACTCCATTGCCAACACCTGATACCGATGGCGACGGAATAAACGACATGCTTGATCTCGACAGCGACAACGACGGAATTGTTGACGTAGTTGAAGCCGGCGGTACTGATGCAAACGGTGATGGAATCATTGACGGATATGTTGACACAGACGGAGACGGATTGAGCGACAACGTTGATCCGAATAACGGAGGAACGCCATTGCCAACACCTGATACTGATAATGACGGCAACGTTGATTACCTCGACATCGACGCAGACAATGACGGAATTGTAGACAACATTGAAGCGCAGACTACCGCGGGTTATGTTCCTCCAACAGGTCTCGATACCGACGGTGATGGAATCGACAATGCGTACGATACAGATAACGGTGGTACACCAATCGTGCTGACCAACACAGACGGAGCAGACACTCCGGATTATCTGGATCTTGATTCTGACAACGACGGCATGAGTGATCTGCTTGAAGGTTGGGATACGGACAACGACGGAACACCGGACACCGTTCCAAGCGGAAACGACAGCGACAACGATGGCCTTGATGATGCGTTTGATACAGACGGAACATCATCAACCAACAACGGAGGTCCTACAAACGGCGGAACAGTTCCAACGAATTTCCCTGACCTGGATAACGCAGGCGGAGACCGCGACTGGAGATCACCGATCGATCATGACGGAGATGGAATTCCTGACATCACTGACCTGGATGACGACAACGATGGTATCGTAGATACAATCGAAACGAACCTGGATACTGACGGAGATGGAATTCCAAATTCACTCGATCTCGACAGCGACAACGATGGCGTTCCGGATATCATCGAAGTAGGTGGCCCTGATGCAAACGGTGACGGAATCGTAGACAACTTCGTTGACACAAACAACGACGGTCTGGATGACAACATCGCAGCGAATCCATTGCCAAATCTTGACAGTGATGGTGACGGCATTCCGAATGCATTGGATCTCGACAGCGACAACGACGGTATTCTCGACGTAATCGAAGCCGGCGGTACAGATGCAAACGGCGACGGACTCATCGACGGTTATACAGACACGAATGGCAACGGATATTCCGACAATGTCGACCCGAATGCAGGAGGTACACCGCTTCCGAATCCGGATACTGATAACGACGGTCACGTAAATTTCCTTGACATCGACGCAGACAACGACGGAATCGTAGATAACGTAGAAGGTCAGTCAACAGGTGGTTACACACCTCCAAGCGGTACGGATACTGACGGCGACGGAATTGATGACGCTTACGATATCGACAACGGAGGAACACCAGTTACACCGGTGAATACTGATGGAACAGATGCTCCGGATTATCTTGATCTCGACAGCGACAACGATGGTGATTCGGATGCGATTGAAGCGTGGGATACCAACAACGATGGCGATCCTGAAGTTTCACCAAGCGGAAATGATTCTGACGGTGACGGCCTGGATGACGCATACGATGTTGACGGAACTTCAACAGCCAACAACGGAGGATCAACCAACGGAGGAACGTTGCCTACAGGATTCCCTGACCAGGATACACCAGGTGGTGACCGCGACTGGCGCGAACCGGTTGGAAATCCACTCGTAATTCCTACAGGATTCTCTCCAAACGGAGACGGAGTGAATGACTTCTTCGAGATTGTTGGAATCGGCGCTTACCCGGATAACAAAGTAACCATCTTCAACCGCTGGGGTAATCTCATTTACGAATCTGCAGGCTATAACAATGGCAGCATTCGTTGGGAAGGAAATAATTCCGGCGAGTTGAGTACTGGTAATGGCGGAGTTCCGGAAGCAACGTACTTCTACGTGATTGATCTCGGAGATGGCAGCCCATTGTTGTCAGGATACATTTACCTGAACCGTCAATAACAGAAAATGATCTTCGTGCAGGAACACATGTTCCTGCACGATTAAAATAAACAACATGAAAAAGCTCATCATCATCGGAATGCTCACGCTGTTTGTCACACTGAAAGTGACGGCACAGCAGGATCCGCATTTCACACATTACATGTACAACACGCTCAGCGTTAACCCGGCTTATGCGGGAAGCAAAGGCGTGATGAACATCAGCGCACTTCACCGCCAGCAATGGATTGGTCTCGACGGTGCACCAACCACCCAGACTCTTTTTATTCATTCGCCTTTGAAGAATAAAAAAATGGGTCTTGGTTTTTCTGTCGTGAATGACCGTATCGGTCCGCTGAACCAAACGTTCTTCTACGCGGATTATTCGTACACGGTCAAGCTCGCTGAGAAACTGAAACTGAGTTTCGGTGTGAAAGCCGGGTTCAACTGGTTCCAACCGAAGATCGCCGGGTTACACACGATCCAGGGTGGCGATCCTTCGTTTGTAGGAAGCACAACTGAGAGCGTGATCAAACCAAACGTGGGTGCGGGAATTTACCTGCATCACGATTACTGGTACCTCGGCGCAAGCGCTCCGCGTCTCGTGGAGAATAAGTTTGGTCTTGGCAGCGGCGGGAATGACACCAATTCTATTCTTGAAGTGCGTCACATATTCTTCATCGCTGGTGGTATTATTCCGTTGTCGTCTGAACTGAAACTGAAACCAACGATGCAGGCGAAGCTCGTGATGAACGCACCGGTTTCCATTGACGCAACAGTCGAACTCCTGATCCGCGACAAGTTTTCTATTGGAGCGGGCATGCGTTACAAGGACAGTTTTTATGGCCTCGTTGGATACCGTTTCAGCACGCAGTTCCAGGCCGGACTCTCTTTCGATTATACATCGACACGTTTGCAGAATGTAAACAACGGTACCGTAGAGGTTATGCTCAGCTATGATTTCCTCAACAAACAAGACAAACTTCGTTCACCACGCTATTTCTAAGCAACAAGACAAAGTGAAATGAAAAAATACATTGCCCTATTACTCCTGATCCTTCCTGCACTCGGAATCGCGCAATCGCGGGCTGAGAAACGTGCGGATAAAATGTTTGACCGTCTCGCCTACGTGCGGGCTGCGGAGTTGTACACACGCATTGCTGTGAAAAACGGGAATGATCATGTCTACGAACGCCTGGGCGATTGTTATCGGCTCATGGGACAGGTTTCGCAATCTGAACCGTGGTACGGTAAAGTAGCGCAAGGAAAATCTCCAACGCCGGAGTCTGTACTGCACTACGCCGAAGCTTTGCGTTCCAATGGAAAATACGCAGAAAGCGAACCGTGGATGACTAAGTACTACGGCATGAAGCAGGATGATGCCCGCGCAAAAATGTATGCGGAGAACCTGGGTTACACGGCAAAGATTCTCGCGGAGCAGCCTTACTTTGAATTGAAAACGCTGGATGTAAATTCACCGCAGGCAGATTTCGGTACAGCATTTTTTAAAGGCCAGGTTGTTTTTGCTTCGTCGCGCACACCGAAGGTGAGCGTGCAGAACGTACACATGTGGAACAACCAGCCGTACCTGAATCTTTATGTGGCGAACCGTGATGGCAGCGGAAATCTTGCCGGTGTGAATCCACTTGCAGAGAAACTGAACACCCGTTACCACGAAGGACCGGCATGTTTTTCGGCAGATGGAAAAACGCTTTACTTCACGCGGAATAATTATTTCAAGAAACATTTCGGTACAGACAAAAGCGGAATCAACAACCTGAAAATTTTCCGCGCAGTAAACGCAGGAGGAACATGGAAAGAAGAAAACCTGTCGATCAACAGCGATGAGTATTCCATAGGTCACCCTGCACTTTCCCCGGATGGAAAATATTTGTATTTCACCAGTGATATGCCGGGCGGAAAAGGAATGACGGACATTTACCGGTCCTCGTTGTCTCCTGATGGAACGGTTGGTGCGCCAGAGAACCTGGGTGCGTCAATCAACACAGAAGGAAAGGAAATGTTCCCATTCCTCGACGCCAAAGGAAACCTGTTCTTTGCATCGGATGGTCAGCTTGGTCTTGGCGGACTGGATATTTTTTACGCGCCAGTAGCGGACGGAACTTTTGGAAAAGTGATGAATCCGGGTGTGCCGGTGAATTCAAGCCGCGATGATTTTGCATTGACATTGGATTCAGTTGGCAACGGATATCTGAGCAGCAACCGCGAAGGCGGAAAAGGCGATGATGATATTTACAGTGTATCGCTGATCCGTCCACTGAGAACTACGTTTCTCGTGAAGGGAATTGTGAAAGACAAACTTTCGAAAGAAGCGTTGCCTTTTGCACAGGTGATCCTGAAGGATGCGCAGGGAAATGCAGTGGATACAGTTACTGCAGATGCTTCGGGCGCATACCAGTTTGAAGTGGAGCCGTCAAAAAATTATGTCTTGGGTGGCAACAAAGAAAAATATTTTAACGGCGCGGCCACGTTCAATACCAATGACCTGGAAGAACCAGAAGTTGTAACGGACGTGTTGCTCGAAAAAGATCCGGGCCTTTCCTTGTATTTCCTGGTGAAAGACAAAGTTTCAACCTCCACGATACAGGACGTGAAAATCAAAATCACCGACAAGCTCACCGGAAAAACAGACAGCGTGTTTTCATCGCTCACCGGTGATTACCGCATACCGTTGACCGGTAAAAAACTCGGCGACCAGCTGACGTACACCATTGCGTTTGAAAAGCAAGGTTACCTGTCGAAATCGATTGTGTACGATGCGGGCATTTTCAAAGAAGGGGAAATCCGCATTGAAGAATCGCTCGACAAGATTGACGTAGGTCTCGATCTCGCGAAGATCATCGACATCAAACCGATTTATTTTGACTTAGGAAAATCAATCATTCGTCCGGATGCAGCGATCGAGCTCGACAAGATTGTGAAAGTAATGAACGAAAATCCGAACATGGTTGTTGAACTCGGTTCGCACACGGATTGCCGTTCAAGCGCACAATCGAATATGTCTTTGTCTGAACGCCGTGCAAAAGCATCTGCAGATTACATCAAGAAGCGCATCACCAATCCGGACCGTATTTACGGAAAAGGATACGGTGAAACACAGCTGACCAACGGATGTGAATGCGAAGGCGTTGTGAAATCGACTTGTCCGGAAGACGAGCACCAGAAAAACCGCAGAACGGAATTCAAGATTATCAAGATGTAGTAGTGGGATGGTGGCGCCGTGCATGACCCGGCAGACATCATCAGAATGAGGACCGTTGCGGGAGTGCAACGGTCCTTTGTTGTTTTTGGGGTAGTGTTAGGAGGTACAATGAGTCCACCTCTAACAAGGTCGCCAATCTCTATTTTGCTTGCTGCAGTTCTTCAATCTTTTTCTTTTCTTCAAGAATCTTGCGTTGTTTCTCCAGTTCGCTTAGTTCATCCGGTTTTATCACATCGATTACCTTCTCGCCAACTTTTGTTGCATTTTCTATGGTCTCATCGGAGATGGGCTCTCCATTCATTTTGATTTCCAAAAGGGCTCCTGTTTTTGGGTCATATTTTAGTTCATATTTCGTTTTCATTCCGCCGGTTTTCATTGGAAGGCTTTTAACGACTCCCTTTTGAGCGATGAGCATTTCGGTTTGTGTGAGTATTTTCGAGCCCTGCCAGACCTGCACCGTAGTATTGGCGGGAATGCGGTAATAGAAACTGGATGTTTTTTTGACCGGATCAGAATTTTTCATGGCAACGGGTAGGAATTGTGCGTTGCTGAAGCGAATTGTAACGGCATTTGCGCCGGGCATTTGAATTTTCGGTAAAAATGCGCTGTCTATGTTCATGCTTGCCGGTAATCCCGATAGTCCAGCCTTTTCAGAAAATGTAAACAGTGTACTATCATTAATGGTTTCATTTTCAAAACGCAGGGTGATTTTTTTAATCTTTTTTATTCCCACAAAAAGACTCAATAATTCCTTCTTTTTTGCATCTAGTTCTTTCAACATGATCTGTAATGCTTCGGCCGACACACTAGCCTTGGTGGTATTGCTGATTAGTTCAATTCTTCTGGATTCAATGTCATTTAATTGTTTTATTACATTCAGTGCGCTATCCAACAAAGTTTTTGGTTTCTCTTTGTCATCCGATTGGAAATTTTCGGAAGCTGTCGAATTTATTCCTGCCACAGGATTTCCAAAAGGAATAATTTTTCCGGCTACAGTAGCGACGAACTCAATGGTTTCAATGGCGTAGTCGATTGTTTTGTTTTCGACTTCGGCGCTGCTATTGCTAAGTATTCCATTTTCCCCCACGGTCATGCTGACGGATACTTTTTTAAAAACACCGTTTTTGCGCAGATCAACAAAGTACCACTCTGCTGAGTCAACTACGGAGTAACTGGCAATTTTTGTTTCTTCAATTTCAAATGTGACCCCTGGCTTATATTCCAATGCAAGCAGACTGTCTGCAAATTTGCCGAATGGTGCTTCTGTAATTTGCGTTCGGGTTATAGTAATGTCTGCAGTGATTACATTTTTAGGCAGAGCATAGTAGAGACCTTCTCCGTTTTTAGGGTGTTTGTTTTCCGCAACGTTGTACACCGGTACAGAAGTTACACATGCGTTAAAGCATGTAAAGAGAAAAGCGGACAGGAGAATGTATTTGATTGGTTTCATGGGATTGATTTTAAATCGCCTACTCTCTTTCCGGTTTTCGGCGTCCCCGTTGCTTTAAGGGTCTAGTTGATTTTAATATAGAAGAACACCGCCACATTCCGTGGACGAGTTTCTTTTCCACCCACAGTTCCAGTCATTGCACCTGGAGCATCTGATCCGCGGTATGAGCGTGTTGTGCCGTCATCAGCGTTGTTTTGAGTATTCGACAGAATGTAGGAATGTGCATGGTTTTTAAATTGATCCTCCTGATAGTCCCCGGGTTTTCGATTCGCTCCATCGGGGTCTGCCATTTCCAACTCTAATGTCGGTTGCCCTGTGTTGTAGAGAATATTTAATCCTCTTAAAAATTTTCCTCTCAGATCGGGAGCATTTTCCTGACCGGTTTTCCGATGGAGCAAGGACCCTTTTATTGAACGTCCGTCCGCCGGTATCCATTTCGATGCTATAGGATCAATTACTTTAGGGTCTTCACTAATCTTCGTTAGGTTATCGTAGTCAAGGGTTGATGACAGAATGGTACCAATGATGTTGTTCATAGGAAATGAGTTTTTTTGTTTGCCTACTCTTTACCTTTTCGGCTTGCGGGTTTCATGGAGCAAAACTCCTCTATCATACAGTAGGAATCAATGGGAATTATGCCCTTTCTGTATCGGGAGAAACCCCGTATTGTCATCGTGCAAAATCCCTGTGCATCGGATCGGACTCTGAGGAACTGACAATGAAAGAAGGGCTGAAATCACCCGTATTTTTCCCATTTGTGATTGCCAGGATTGGACGTGCGGACAGTTCTGTTTACCGTTGTATCACAAATCAATCACAGTATAACCAAAACAAAAAACTATGATTAAAGCACTGACCAACGGACCCGTATCCGGCGCGCGTATCAACAGAACTGCCGCCTTGGCTCTTGTGAGCCGGTACAAAGCAATTCAACATGACACAATCAAAAACAAACTGGGGTATTACGACTCCATCTATGTATGGTTTTCCATTGATACCTTGCGAACCTTCCTTGAGGAGATGGATACATTGCAGGGCCACGAGGTCAGCGGAGTTCGCGTTTATTTTGGAACAATGAATACGCCGCAGCCCGAAAAAGCATCTTACCACAATAAGCATACGGTAGTTTTTGTTTGTACAGAACAAATTGAAGGAACAAGTTGTCACGTTGAACTTATTGACAACAGTGAGGAAACCCCGGAAGAAGGATATAATTTCGGATCACTTTGTCCTCCAGAATGTAATCATTGCGCATGCGATGAACTTTCGCTTGCAAAAGAAGTGTTTGGAGAGACTCCTTGCGATATGTAGTATCGTTAAAACAAAAAACCGGATGTATTAATAAATACACTATTTTTCTAAAAACACTTTATGGCAAAGCAAAAGAAAACAATGATCGACGCGGAAATAACCCGTGATCAGGCGAAGAA
Source organism: Bacteroidia bacterium (assembly GCA_035489505.1). GTDB lineage: Bacteria > Bacteroidota > Bacteroidia > Palsa-965 > Palsa-965. Next base: position 16,122 of record DATHKF010000747.1, read on the forward strand.
AATTATTGAAAACTATCGTGACGAACGATATGGCTTTCACTGGTCAAAAAATCAATCTATATACGCAGAATTTGAATTAGAACCTCTGTTAAAGTATCTCGAGAAAATGAAAAGTGCACCACATTCCGCCACCCGTGTACGGTTGTATTACGGAGCACATGATGTAGAGGTTCAGGGTAGATCAACTTTCTGCATTACACCTGTCATTGTTACCACTAAAGGAGCGACGAGCCCATATGAGGAGATATTCACGCTAAATAAGAAGGGGGAGCAAGTGGGGTTATTTGTTCCCATCGCATATGATTTTGCATCGCTCTGTCCTCCCGATGGCACACATATTCAACGGAAAAAGTATTCGCTGGCGTACGATGTATACGAAGATCCCAATGCGAAAAAAGGGAAGAAACAGTCGGGCATCAAGAAGTGAACGCTGAAGTGCTGTTTTTGATTTATGGATTTGTTCTGATTTGCGGAGCATGTCTGACGGTGTGGCGCTATCGAATGCTGCGTCCCAGACATCTCCGCATGTTGTTGCTACTGTTTGCGGTGACGGCCATTGTAGAATTTACTGCACGTTACATCCTAGTGCATCCCAATCATTGGTGGTACAATTTGTTTTTACCAATGGAATACCTATTGTTCGCAGGCCTGTATTACTTCGATTTCACTTCACGCGGGAAACAGCACATCGTGCTGTACGGATCGGCGGCGCTCGTTTTGTTTTCCGTTGTAAACATGCTGTGGCTGCAAGGGTTTGAATATTTTAATACGTATACCATAATGGCCAGCGGAACGCTGATACTCATCTGGATATTCATGTATTTTCAGGAGTTGTTGCAGCGGGAAGAACCGACGCCGCTGTTGCGTCAACCTATGTTCTGGATCAGTTCCGGCCTACTGATCTTTTACCTCGGAAATATTTTTGTTGCGGGTACCATCAATTATTTTATCCGCGAGGACATGGAAGTCGCTGTTCTTTTACTGCAGTTCATTAAATTGCTGAACATATTCACCTTCAGCCTTTTTATTGTCGCCTTGTTATGTCAGAAGCCCCCAGAGAGGTACTTATCGTAGTTGTATATGTTACAATTGTTCTCCTAGTAGCAGTGGTGGTACTGATTTCATTTTTCTTTATCTATCAGCGGCGGCAATATACCAACCAGCAGGAAAAACAACGCATCCACGACCAATACGAACGCGAAATTCTCAAAACCCAACTCGAAGTCCAGGAACAAACTCACCAGCAGATTAGCCGCGATATACATGACAACGTAGGACAGGTACTCGCGGTAGTGCGCATGTATTTGAGGGGCCTGGAGGAGAGTTGCGATGAGAAAGTGAAGAAGAGGATACACGAAACGGATCAGCTGGTGGGTGGTGCTATCAGTGATTTAAGAAATCTTGCACACAGTCTGAGCAGTGAGCAATTGAAGAACACTGGTCTTACGGCAGTGCTGACATCGGAAGTGGAGCGCATTTCGAATTCTGGACAGATTGAGATAAGCGTAAGCAGTACGACCGATGATGTCGACACCGATCATGAAATCAAACTCATTCTTTTCCGCATCTGCCAGGAGTTGCTTGCTAACCTGATTAAACATTCGAAAGCTACGAGTGCCGATGTGAAGCTGAAAGAAACAGAGGCAGGAATACACATTGCCGTAAGCGATAACGGAATCGGATTTATTCCCGGCACGAACGATGGAAACGGCCTATTCAATATTTACCGTCGCGCCGAGCTGATTGGTGCAAGGGTGAGTCTGAGAAGCGAACCG
>DATHKF010000748.1:0-3435 GCA_035489505.1 Bacteroidia bacterium
CGTTTCGTAGGCCTTCCCTTCCCGGTGTAGAAGAATGGTTTTTCATATTCATTCGCAATTTTCAGCTTTTCGTATTCTTCCGGCGGAGTGAGGTCTTCGCAATAGCCCGCAACCAATTTTGCGCTGAGGCGGCTTGTGGGAAATGCGGTGACCCGAAATGTTTTCATGATAGGCCCGGAACGAAAAGAGACAACGTCACCGGCTTTCAGCGTTTTCGAAGGTTTCGCCAGGTCGCCATTGAGTTTCAGTTTCCCTCCACGGCAGGCGGCCGCAGCCAGTGAACGCGTTTTGTACAATCTCACAGACCAGAGCCATTTGTCGATACGGAGGGCGTCTTCCATTGGACGAATTTACGAAATCGCAACTGACACTGATAACTGACGCTGATACCGCCCACCCGTGAACTTAAATCGTCAATGGTTCATCGTATAGTATTAAATTTACGCCCATGATTGCCTACAATCCCAAAGAGTGGTACAAACTCATTCTCTCGTTTCACAAGAGCGACACGTTTCGCATGTTGCTTCCTGCGATCCTGGGTTTTGCGGCTTTCTCCGCGGGACTGGTGTACCTGGGTCTGGAAGTCTGGTGTTGGGATTTTGAAGGAACCATTGCGATTCACTCTTTGCTTGGATTTGTGATTTCGATGCTGCTCGTGTTCCGCACCAATACGGCGTACGACCGGTGGTGGGAAGGACGAAAGCTGTGGGGCAAATTCGTGAATGACAGCCGCAACTTCAGTATGAAGCTGAGTGCATTTGTGGGCAAGGAAGAAACGGTGCGGGCCTCCGCTTTGCTGACGAACTATTTCTTCGCCTGTAAGGATCACCTGCGAAAAGCCATGTCGACCAAAGGGTGGGTAGAAATTCCGGGGAGCCCGCTCGACCAATACACCAATGCTTCTCACATTCCCAATGCACTGCTTCTCGATCTCGTGAAAGAAGTTACTAAATTGAACAAACGCGGCTCGCTGTCTGATATTCAATTTCTCATGCTGAACGAAGAGCTCCGTTCCTTCGCGGATAGTCTCGGGGCCTGCGAACGGATCAGTTCAACACCCATTCCGTATTCGTACAGCATGTTCATCAAGAAAATTATTTTCTTTTATTCCATAACCATTCCTTTCGGTATTCTTACGGAGTATCACTACTGGACTGTGCTGATTACGTGTTTCATATTTTACGCATTCGCCAGTCTCGAATTACTTGCTGAAGAAATTGAAGATCCGTTTGGAAAAGAGGCGAATGATCTGCCAACGGATGAAATTGCTTTCAGGATCAAGTCGAACATCAAAGAAATTTTTGGTCATGAGTGATTTTATTGTGGGTTCCATCATCGATCACGAGCACTACGGTAAAGGGAAAATTACCGAAGTGCACTCCGTTTTCTGGGTGATCGATTTCGGGAAGAAGGGCGTCATGGAAGTGTCCAAACGAAAAGCAGAACTCATCACATTGATCGCCTTACCCGGCGAAGAAAACAATCAATATCCTTTTACCATGGAAGAACTTGAAAAAACACTCCGGAGAATTCTCGAAGAATACAACGGTGGAGGAAACGTAGAACTCGCCGGCAAATGGCAGGGCGGTAACCTGGTTATGGAGCCGGGCGACACTTCACTCAAGTCGAAGGAAGTTTCCATCGAATCTTTCTTTCACAAGATCGTTATGCTGCGTGATCGTTTGCGCGTGATGGAACAAAAGCTCAATTCGCACCCGAAGCTCACGGATGAAGACAAAGTCGAGATGCAGCAGTACATCACGAAGATCTATGGAAGCCTCACCACGTTCAACGTATTGTTCCAGGACAAAGACGACCAGTTTGTGGGAGAAAAAACGGTATGAAGAACGAACCGGAAATTGTTGATGTTCAACCCAAGGTCATTCTCAACGGAACGACCAATCAGAAACTCGTATCGGGTTATCTCAAAGGAAAAATTCCTTTTCGTGTCTGGTTCTTGTCTTGTCTCGCGGGTGCATTGGTCATTGTAACCGACAATCTCATTCTTCACAAAGCCATTCTCGAAGGATTTTTCTCCGTGTTTTTTCTCAACATGCTGATCACAATTCCGATGTTCCTGGTGCAGACGCATGTCATTGGTTTGGTGCTGCAGCGCAAACCCAAAACGGTTCGTACGGCGCTGAAGATTGTTCTGATCACGGGTTGGGCAATCATGGGAACGATCATTGCCATGGCGTTGAATAAAATTTACGAGGGGACAATCAATTCCGGCGCGGTGCTGATGATCTTCAATTACATCGTTCTCGTCACCGTGTGGATTGCGCTTTCATTTCTTACGCTGCGGGTGAAAACAAAAAAATCTATTTGATCGTGAGCGTAACGGTACTTTCAAGCGTATCGCCGGGTCCCTGGAATTTTCTCATCGTGGGCCCCCATATTTTGTACGGCTGGATCACTTCGTAACCATAATACCGGAGCACAGTCCACGCTGGTGGATTGGGAACAGTAAACTTACGTCCCTGTGGCAAATTGTAACCCGGTATTAACACTCCGTGGTAACGAACCGTATTGCCGGAGACATGAAATTCCCAGGGCAGTTCCAATGTAGGATCGGCCGGTTCAACATAAAAATCACTGCACTCTTTGCAGCCGAGTCCTTCTTTACTTCTGTCGATCCAGTCCGGACAATCACAATTCGAATAGTAAAGATCAAACGTGTCCAGTTCCAATTGGTTGTAAAGTGAATCAGCCGCAAATAGTTCATTGAGCATTTTATGCTCTTCCATCTTCCACGATTGTTTGAATGCCGTGGTGTCCGGAAAGAATACGGTGTCACCATCTGTATACTGCTTTGCATTTTGGCCGCACGAAAGCAAAAATATCTGAATGATAGCGCAAAACGCAATAACCGGAATTTTCATTGGAGTTCAAATTTTCTATTCACCCGACCCGCATCATTACACGTTGCGGAACAGATTGTACAAACTCTTTCCGCGTAAACTGCCACTGCCACTGCCACTGCTACTGCAACTTGAATTTTTCAGTCGCCATTTCCTCAATCGCTTTCCCAATCGAAAGACAAGCAGTTGCAGCCGGCGACGGCGCATTCAACACGTGAATCGCATTGTTCTTATGTTCGATCTTGAAATCGTCGAGCATGTTTCCCTCTGGAGAAAGCGCCATGGCGCGAACGCCGCTTCGTGTGGCTACAATATCTTCAGATTGCAAAGTAGGAATCAGCGTGCGCAGACGCTTGAGGAAAAATCGCTTCGAAAATGCACCGCGGTATTCATCGAGCCCGAACTTGATGTTCTTCGCGAAGAATTTCCACGTGCCCCAGAACGTGAACGCCGACCATGTATCGCGGAAACTGAACGAAGTCTTTCCGTAGCCTTCGCGTTTGAAAACAAACACGGCGTTCGGTCCGCATTCAACTCCACCGTGAACCATGCGCGTGAAATGCACACCGAGAAA
>DATHKF010000749.1:0-11074 GCA_035489505.1 Bacteroidia bacterium
CATCTGAGGTTGGCTCGATATCCGTTATGGATTCGAATCCGTTGCCGGCGTATTGATACGACCACATCAATGCTCCCGTGGCGGATGTCTTCATCAGGTACATATTGGCATTTGCATATCCACCTAAAATAAATCCTCCGTCGTTGGTATACTCCATGCAGGACAAACGTTCCTGTGCTGCGGTTCCATATTTCCGGGCCCAGAGTGTATCGCCCAAACTGTCTGTCCTGATCAGGAAAAAGTCAAATGAGCCGTTTGCGCCGCTTTGTGTGCTTCCTGCAACAGCATAACCATCCGGTGTGCAGCGCACAACTTCCCCATAATCCAGTGCCGCTGATCCATATGTTTTTTGAAAAAGAGGCTGTGCCCCACTTTCTTTTACAAAGAGCCCGAAAACGATAAAAAAGAAGATGTGCGCCCGAATGGACGAATCTGTGAGCCGAAGCTTGCGTGTAAAGTTCCCCATGACATGGTAAGAATTAAGAATAACGTAACGGGGACATTCTTTATCGAATGTACTCTATCGGGCAAACATCCATTATTACTATATGTATTTGGCTCATTCTGATTAACAAGTGGGCATTTCGCCGCATTGACGGACTTTCAGGGCTACAAAAACCACTCATTTCTTACATCCGTCAGACCTCAGCCCCAATCGGATTTAGCACCCCATTTTCCCGTGATATGTTTGCATCATAGAAAACGATAACACCTACAAAAACAATAACACACCCGGTTCAAATGAAAACAAACCTCACACTCCTCAGCATCCTGATCGCAGGAACCCTCGCAACAACAGCAGCACAGTCTGGCCCTATGACTGTGAAACTGTTCAGCACCGACAGCACTTCATCGGCTAACGGCCCACAGACTACCGCGCTCGTCCTTTCTTTCACAGGCGACGGAAAAGACTCCCTGGATATGTACGATATGGGTAACCTCGGCCTGGTAACCGGCACACGCGATTTTTCAAGTCCGTTCACGCTGAGTTCAGAAAACGAGATCCTGACCATGGTCGATCACCGTTTCGTTCTGACCGGTCCACATTCTATTCCTTTTGGTATGTACACCAAAAACGCGGCAACAATTTCCCTGACCGCTAACACATACTACTCTTCTCCAAATCCCGGTGACACAGTATTGAACACCGAGCTTGGTAATATCTATATCCAGGACCTTACTTCCAACCTGTACTATGATATTAAAGACACTACCGCATCGTTCAATATTCCGATCAACACCATTCCAACTGCAGAGTATATGCTTCACTTCTTCCCGGTGATGTCGTTTGTGACCACTGAAGAAACCTGTTACCAGGCGCATAACGGAACTTTCCACGTAACCAATCCCGGAATGACTTCATGGGAACTGCAGATCACGAATCCAATGGGGTCAATCACTACGATCCCGGTTTCCCAGCCTGACACAACCATCTCCATGCTGATGCCAGGAACCTACACTGTAAAATCACTTTTCAATGGCCTTTTAACTGATCAACAAAACGTAACAATCTATCACCATGCACCAGTACTTCCAGCATTTAATGCAAGCACTACAGTTGAGACGCAACTTACCAGCATCCTTTTCACCAATACCAGTTCCGATCCATCACTCACATGGAGCTGGGACATGGGAGATGGTAACACGTTCTCCACAGCAGACGTTACTCATTCATACATTTCGACAGGAACGTACACGGTAGTACTTACTGCGACTGATGACGCAGGCTGCACAGCAAACATCAGCGAAACCATTCAGATCACTTCGGGCTCTTTGGCTCCACCATCATTCAATGATCCAAATGCGCCTATTGGCCGCAACAACACGGAAGACCAGGATCCGACTATGACCCAGCGCAACGGAAACACAATTGTGATTACGCAGAACGGGGAAACCAATCCATCACTGATTGAAGTATACACGATCAATGGTCAGCACGTTGCTTCTGAAAAACCAGCTTCGAACGTAACTGAAATCAATGTGCCGAACGGCGGATGTTACATCGTAATGATGACCATGCCGAACGGAGAAGTGAAAACAGAAAGAATTGTACTTGGACTTTAAACCACTAAAAATACATGGAGTGTGAGTGAAAGCGGGATGCATTCAAAGTTTGCCAACTTGTCCCGCTTTTCTTTCTCCTCTTAAAGAGTATGTTCATGGGGTGTGAACCAGAAGCGGGACAGGTTAGGTTTGTCAAAAGAGTCCCGCTTTCTTTTTTACCTCTTCAAAGATAATGTTCATGGGGTGTGAACTTGAAGCGGGGCTGGTTAGGGTTAATCGCAAAGTCCCGCTTCTTTTTTAAACCCACAAAAAAATTCAACCGATGTATCCACAGAAAAACAAAAAACCGCCGGTCGTGAGAACGATACTTGCCCAGGTCTCCCTCCGGGAAGATCAAACGATGATTCACATTGCAACGATGTACATCACGTTAATACTGGTCCAGGTTGGCGCTGTACTTCTGCTGCTGAACCGGTGATTAAAAAAGAAAATTTGAGAAGGCCGCTGTGAAGAAGAAACCGGCCAGTGAGAAAAGCTGGCCGGTTACTCAAAAGAAATTGAAGATTATGTTCATGGGGTGTGAACTGAGGCGGGGCTCGAACGAAAGTTTGGAGTCCCGCTTCTCTTTTTGCAGAAGGTCAATGCACCACTGTGAACTTTGCTGATGCCACTCCGGTTCCGGTTTCAAGCAGCGCCAGGTAAATTCCTTCGGCTAAACCCGACACGTTCAAATCATATTTTTCGTCAGCGGAAATTCTGACAGGACCAGAATCAAACACCAATTGACCAGCGGCAGAATAAATTTTCACTCCTGAAAAGGGTTGCGAAGAAACAATACCCATCTCCGCGCTTGCAGGATTTGGAAATACGACAGCACTGCTTCCTTGTTCATATTCCTGAAGTCCTACGGGCTGCATGGTACAACCATCCAGGATCGTCGGATTAAAGTTCAACTGTGAGGCCGTTGCCGGAACAGCAAAAGGTAAATAAGATCCGACCGCGCTCATTGGAAGAACGTTGATCGGCATGGCCTGGGACAATGGAAAAATACTGGTATCACCGCAAATATACCCGGTGGTTGTATCAGACACTACCAGCGTATGATCGACATAAGGACCAAAATTTGTTTCACTGGTCATGGAGGCAAAATGACTTCCATCGAATGTCAGTCCGAAAGTGCGATGCAGACGATTAGTCGTATCAATGCCTGTCCAGGTCACCACTCCGTTGCTGTCGAGACAGAAAGTCATCTGGTCCCAGAATGGGGCATCATAGACAACAGACGCCGTTACGATTATTTCGTTGTTTGCACCCCCGATAATGCAATCCGGAATTAAGGAATTGCTCATCGTGTAGAGATTGGCCCAAACAAGCGCCCCGTTCTGATCCACTTTCGCAATGCCAGCTTCACTGCAAATTGCAAATCCTCCATCCGTGGTCTGCGCACAGTCAACATAAACCGCTCCGGTAAGCGGAGGCAACTCGAGCAGGGAATGCCAGAGAAGATTTCCGCTTCCATCCACGCGCAAAATAAACGGGTGAGCGCTGTTGGCAAAAAATTCCTTGCCGGCAACCACAAAATCGCCGCCATCGGTAACAAGTAATTCTGATGCAAGGATCGACAGACCAAAGTGTCGCGACCACACAATGCTACCGTATTTATCCATTCTGGTTAGAATTCCGCCTCCCGATATTGCACAACCCGAATCTGCTGTACAAATTACATCGGAACAATCAACGTTGACATGCATCGTCCAGATGAGGTTACCATCCAGGTCCAGGCGCGAAACAAATCCCGTACTACTAAAAGACGAATCCTGGTAGTATCCGGAGATGTAAATTCCGTAAGGTGCAACAGCAATATCAGTGAGAACATATTGCGTACCCGGTATGTCCTGGTACTTGAATGCCCAGGCAAGCGCTCCTGAAGTATCAATTTTAACAAGTACACTGCTGTACCGGCTGTTGATCGTGTCCTGGTAATACCCGCCAACAAGAAAACCATCTTCAAGCGTGTCCAGCGCCTGTATCGAAAATTGTTCGGAAGTAGGTGGAACAATTACCCGGGTAAAAGTGTTCTGTGCCGAAAGCGGAGAAAAAATCAAACAGGAAACGATCCCGCAAATAATAAATAGACGTGCTATCATAATCCGTGTTTTAAAACTGCGGGATGCACAACTAAATTAAGTCAATGGGAGCGCGCAAACGGGGCCAAGTCTTATGTGGCTAAAACTTTCTGTTCAGCGGTGGATGCGCGTGCACAATTGGCTTGAGTTATTTTGCAGAGCCCCACTTTTCCGGCGACTCCGCATAATTTTTCTCCGATGAACACTCTGCACAATATAAATCACGCGTGGCTTCGTGATCAAAAACCTGGAAGCTGATGTTGCAGGGGCCGACAAACATGCTGCACCATTCTTCGTGAGTGAGTATGGTTTTGGACCAGGCAAGCAATTGGTAATAATCGTTCGCCGCTGCTGTGTCATCTTCATAGTGCACATAACGCATCCGCACGTATTGCATGAGGATACCGTGATGCGGATTCTCCCGCATCGCATACGGTTCGAGAATCGATGCGGCGAGTTCCGGGTATTTATAAAACGTGAAGTAATCGGCCAGGCGCAATGCAACCGTATCCGCCATGGAATCGCGCTGGAACTTTCCGTAAATCCAGAACAGCTCACTCGCCCGGAGATTTTTATCCTTCGGCATTTTGTAAATCTGAACCATGCTGAAATGGAATGCGGTTTCCAGCGAGTCGATACCGGTTTGAAGACTGTCGGGGCTGTTCCACTGCACCCATTGCAACCACGAGCGGATAATTTTATGATCAACCGCGTTGTCGTAATACGCCCCGTCGCTGTGCCAGCCTTCAATCCATCTTCGGGTCACCGCATAGGTTGCAGGAAAATACGGCCGGTCCGGAAACGCCATCACGTAACGGTTCAGTTCGCGGTAGAATTTTTCATCGGCCACTGTGTCGTTTGCGTGGCTTCGCATGTAGCGTTTCATCCACGCATCATGATAGTACAGGCGCGCGTACATCGAATCCACCGGGTATTTCATCAGCGAAAGACAGGACGTATCCGATTCGGCGCTTAACAATGCACGGTAATAGTAACCCTGCATACGTTCCAGCGAATCAATGAAAATATGTTTCCGCGGAGTCTTAGGTACCGCTGCGCTGTCCATCCATTGATTCCATTTCTCCATGAGCCAGTTGCATGAAGTAGATGCCGAAATTTCCTGCTTGATGGTGAGCTTGACTACGGCCCTGCGCTGCAAACCCAGCCAGGGCTCCAGCGATCTGTTCAGCGCAGTATCGTTCAGCATTTGTTTGACTTCCGCATGAGTCTTCCCGGAAAATATTCTGAACTGCGGAATAGTTTTCACCTGCTTATCGAACAATTCCCAGTTCTCCGTTGCCACAATCGTGGTTTGAATGCTGTCCTTCTGAACCGATTGCATGGCGCGCACAATGGAATTCGCACGTTGCTCCTGCAATTTCCGGTTGCCTTCCTCCGATCCTTCTACGGACGCGTACGCCTGGATCGCTGCAGAAATCACTGTGATTTTATCGGAGCCCAGCGAATCCAAAAACGGTTTGATGTCCTCGTACTTATATTCTGTTTTGTTTTTTTCAAACGGAATGGTGAATTGCCGCTCCCGGATCTTCGGTTGGAAGCTGAACGAATCCGTCCGGAATGCAGTAACGTCTTCCAATGCAGGCCGTACATCCCAATGTTGCCCGCAGAACCCGGTGAAGTGAATCACCTTGCAGAGCCGGTTCTGTTGAATGATCAGAACATTGATTTCGTAATATCCCGAAGGAAGATTTTTCGGGTACTTGCCGAGGTTCGCCTGGAAATAATTCGCGTGAAACGGGTAGTAAAAATTTCTGCGCCACGCTTTCCATTTTCTCCCCGCACCCTCTTCTTCTTTTACATCCGACCGCGCGTTCCGGTAACGGTCCATGAATTTTATTTTCTTCCTCTTCTTAAAAGACCGTTTCAGTTTTTTGCGGTACACAGGCTTCTGCGGCTTTCCGTTATAAATACATTGCTCGTTTCTTCGCGATGCATTGGTGTAGAACGCAGGATTCTCGCAATCCACCGGTTGGTACGGAACAATTTCCGCTACGAGTCCATCCGTTTTATTGTCGAGCAACAGTTTCATCAGTTCCGTTTCCTCGGTGTAGAAAATAATATTTCCGTTCACGATGTTGAGCGAAGTCGACGATGCACGAAAACCGGTATTGATGCAGTCCATGCATTCGAGGAGCGTATCATCAGGCCGTTTAATTCCCCAGCGGTGATATTCGCTGTGTTCTTCATGACTCACCTGGTCGAAGCCGCTGATCTTCGGAGGCGGTTGATAATTCGAATACGAAAAGAACGACTTGTTCTCATCGCCAGCCGCGTAGCCCGGAACAATTCCAAATACCTGTGCCGCGTAAAATTTATCGCTTCCCGAATTATACGATATGGCAACGCCGGTCAACTGGTACGACGGTGTGATGATATTCTGGTAGTGCCTCGGCGAATGCACCCACATGTTTACCATGTCGTACGCCAGCTGGTCATACGTTTCGTTGGTGTGCGAACCCGAACCTTCTTTGTCGCGGACTGGAATGAATCCGTAATCAACCAGGATATTTTCTCCGACGCCTGAAAAATGTACGCCTCCATGAATCTTCACGCGAAGTGTTGGCGTTTCTTTTTCGGGAATATCCGTTTCGTAATGCGTCAACAAATCCTTTCGCGTCATGTAATCGGTGTGATCCTTGGCCGCCACATACAGAATGGAATCATTTTTCAGCGAAGCGAGATTGTGATCGTTCCGTACACTGTCGACTTTTTCCTTAACGAGATGTTCGAGATACGCGATATTAATCTGTCCGCGGACAAGCCGTTGATCCGGACTCTGACCGTGAAGCGCAGCAAAGAGAAAAAGAAATACGAGGGAAAAACGAACCTTCATAGCCAGCATAATGCACTCCGGCACTAAAAGTACACATCCGAAACAAAATTTAACCTTTCGATCGGAATTACAGGATGCGCCCACGCCTTGGTGACGCTGTGAATCAAAAATGGTTGCCCTGAGGATCGGAGCACTCAGTTAACTGTTGTCACTTCGAGTGTCCGACGCAGGAGGACGTATCGAGAAGCGACAACAGTTAATCACTCAGTCTGACAAAGATTTTGGAATTTGGCCATCAGCACACCAGTTTAGTATCCCAGCACCGGCCCCAGCCATCTTTCCGCTTCCGTCAAACTAATCCCCTTCCGCTTCGCGTAATTCTCCACCTGGTCGCGACTGATTTTTCCAACACCGAAATAATGCGAATTCTTATTGGAGAAATACAATCCGCTTACAGCTGCAGTAGGAAGCATGGCTTTGCTTTCCGTGAGGATCAACCCGATTTTGTTTTCTGCGTCAAGCAGTTTAAACAAAAGGTCTTTCTCTGTGTGATCGGGTTGCGCGGGATAGCCCGGTGCCGGACGAATTCCCTCGTACGCTTCTTTGATGAGATCGTCGTTCGAGAGTTTTTCGTCTTTGGCGTAACCCCAGTACTCTTTCCGCACGCGTTCGTGCAGGTGCTCCGCAAATGCTTCGGCCAAACGATCGGCCAACGCTTTGAGCATGATGGCGCTGTAATCATCGTGGTTCTTTTCGAACTCAGCCACGCGTTCATCGATGCCAAATCCGGTGCAGACCGCGAAGGCGCCAACGAAATCGTCGTACCCTTTCGGTGCGAGAAAATCGGAGATCGCTTCGTTGTAATGTCCTTTCGGTTTTGCGGTCTGCTGACGAATGGCCTGGAATTTTCCGATCGCAGTTTTCCGTGATGTGTCGGAATACAATTCCATTTCATCGTCGTTCACGGTATTCGCAGGCCAGAAGCCGATCACCGCGCGTGCCGACAACCATTTTTCCGAAAGTACTTTCGCGAGCATTTTCTGCGCTTCATCGAAAAGCTTTTTGGCTTCCTCTCCGCGGTATGCGTCTTTGAGAATTTTCGGGTAACTGCCCTTCATTTCCCAGCTGTGGAAAAATGGCGTCCAGTCGATGTACGGTACAAGTGTCTCCAACGGGTAATCTTCCAGGACTTTCGTGCCGGTGAAAGAAGGCGCCGTCAGTGATTGTGTATCCCAATCGATCGGGAATTTATTTTTTCGTGCTTCAGCAATCGAAACAAATTTATTCTGTCCCTGCGCACGCGCATTCTGCTCACGCACGCGGTCGTAATCGGCTTCAACTTCCACCATGAACGGTCCGCGGAGTTCTTTCGAAATCAAACTCTGCAACACCGGCACGCTGCGCGATGCGTCATTCACATGCACAACGGCGTGTTTGTAATGCGGGGAAATTTTTACCGCCGTATGTACTTTGGATGTTGTGGCGCCACCGATCAGCAACGGAACTTCAAGTCCCACACGTTGCATTTCTTTGGCCATGTGAACCATTTCATCCAATGAAGGTGTGATCAATCCGCTCAGGCCAATGATGTCTACATTTTCGCGGCGTGCAGTTTCAATGATCCGGTCTGCGGGAACCATCACTCCCATGTCGATGATTTCGTAATTGTTACACGCGAGTACAACGCCCACAATGTTTTTGCCAATGTCGTGCACATCACCTTTCACGGTAGCGAGCAAAACTTTTCCGGCTGATTTTCCTTCGCCCGCCACTTTCTCTTCTTCGAGGTACGGCGTGAGATAAGCCACAGCACGTTTCATCACGCGGGCGCTTTTCACTACCTGCGGTAAAAACATTTTTCCGGCGCCGAACAAATCTCCAACCACGTTCATGCCATCCATGAGCGGTCCTTCAATCACGTGCAACGATTTCGGAAATTGCTGTCGTGCTTCTTCGGTATCTGCTTCGATGTAATCGACAATACCTTTCACAAGTGCGTGTGTGAGACGTTCACTTACGGTTCCCGTTCTCCACGTTTCATCTTTTTCTGCTTTCTTCCCGGCGCCTTCTCCTTTTACTTTTTCAGCATAGGTGATCAAACGCTCGGTGGCATCGTCGTTGCGGTCGAGCAGCACGTCTTCCACGAGATCCAGGAGTTCCTTCGGAATGTTGTCGTACACCTGCAACTGGCCGGGGTTCACAATGCCCATGTCCATGCCGTTCTTCACGGCGTGATACAGGAACGCCGAGTGAATCGCTTCACGCACGTGATCGTTGCCACGGAAAGAGAATGAAACGTTGCTCACTCCACCACTGACTTTCGCATGCGGCAGATTTTCCTTGATCCATTTTGTGGCATGGAAAAAGTCCAGCGCATTTTTCCGGTGTTCTTCCATACCGGTAGCTACAGGAAAAATATTTGGATCGAAAATAATATCCTGCGGAGGGAAATGTACTTTGTCTACAAGCAGGCGGTATGCGCGTTCGCAAATTTCAATTCTTCTTTCGTAGGTATCGGCCTGGCCTTTCTCATCGAACGCCATCACGATCACCGCCGCGCCGTACTTGCGCACAATTTTTGCCTGGCGAATGAATTCTGCTTCGCCTTCTTTCATCGAAATGGAATTCACAATGGCTTTGCCCTGTACGCATTTCAAACCGGACTCGATCACATGAAACTTCGAAGAGTCGAGCATGATGGGCACGCGTGCAATATCCGGTTCAGCAGCAACGAGGTTCAGGAAACGGACCATAGCCGCTTCTGAATCGAGCATGCCTTCATCCATGTTGATGTCGATCACCTGCGCGCCACCTTCTACCTGGTCGCGTGCAATAGCAAGTGCTTCGTCGTATTTCGAATCGATGATGAGCTTTGCAAATTTTCGTGAACCGGTTACGTTGGTCCGTTCACCCACGTTCATGAAATTGGATTCCGGGCGAAGTGTCACCGGTTCGAGTCCGCTCAACCGCAGGTATGGATCGAGGTAAGGAACCGGGCGCGGATTGGTACCGTTTGCAATTTCAGCAATGCGTTTGATGTGTGCGGGCGTTGTTCCGCAACAGCCTCCAACGATATTGATAAATCCGCTCGTGAGAAAATCGCGGATCTTCTCGCCCATCTGTTCCGGAGTTTCATCATACTCTCCGAACTGGTTCGGAAGTCCCGCATTGGGATAACAGCTCACGAAGAACGGCGCCTTCGTTGCGATCTCTTCCATGAAAGGACGCATCTGTTCTGCACCGAGCGCACAATTCAATCCAACGCTGAGCAGATCGACGTGCGAAACGGAATTCAAAAATGCTTCTGTTGTTTGTCCGGATAAAGTACGCCCGCTCGCATCGGTGATCGTTCCTGACACCATTATAGGCAATCGCTTACCGGTTTCTTCTTCTAACGTCTGCACAGCAAACAGCGCTGCTTTGGAATTCAGTGTATCGAAAACGGTTTCGATCAGGAAGAGATCGACTCCGCCTTCGAGCAAAGCACGTGCTTCTTCAAGATATGCGGCGACCAGTTCGTCAAACGAAACTCCACGGAATCCCGGATCATTGACATCGGGAGAAAGTGACGCAGTACGGTTGGTCGGCCCTATTGCACCAGCCACCCAACGATGCTTCTTCGGATTCTGTGCAATGAATTTATCGGCTGCGCGGCGTGCAATTTTCGCCGCTTCCACGTTCATCTCATAGCAGATTTCCTGCATGTGATAATCGGCCATGGAAATGCGATTGGAATTGAACGTATTTGTTTCAATGATGTCAGCGCCCGCTTCGAGATACGCACAATGAATTTCGAAGATGATCTCCGGTTGCGTGATCACCAGCAAATCGTTGTTGCCTTTGAGATCATGCTTCCAGTTTTTGAAACGTTCTCCGCGATAATCCGCTTCTTCCAGCTTGTACCGCTGGATCATCGTACCCATTGCACCATCGATGATGAGCACGCGCTTCTCTAATTCCTTCCTGATGTCTGCCATAAAGTTTCTGTTCCTCCATTCACCAAAAACAGAAAATCCCCTCGGATATAATCAGAAGGGATCGTTGATGAATCAATGAAAAAAATCTTCTGACTTATCTGTTCCACCACCGGTAGACAGGAATTGGCACCTTCTTTATCAGAGAATAGTGGGTAGTTGAGAGGCGGTAGTAC
>DATHKF010000750.1:0-6424 GCA_035489505.1 Bacteroidia bacterium
GGGCCGATTCACGTGCGAAGCAATTCCACACACATTACCGCTGTGGAATTTCGTAAGCAACATGCGGAACGGACGCAACCCAATACCCCGCTTGAGCAGCAATGCCTGAGCGAACTCCAGGAATTTTTCTCCGGAAAACGAAACGAATTTACTTTTCCGTTTGAACAGGCAGGAACGGAATTCCAGAAACGCGTTTGGGATGAACTCACGCGCATTCCTTTCGGTAAAACGATTTCCTACCATGAACTTGCCGTGCGTTTGGGTGACGCGAAATGCATTCGCGCAGCGGGTACTGCCAACGGCCGGAATAATCTCGCCATTGTTGTGCCTTGTCACCGTGTGATCGGCAGCGATGGTTCGCTCACCGGCTATGCAGGCGGCCTCGAGAAAAAAGAATGGCTGTTGCGGTTGGAAGGTTCTCTTCCCGGGATGAATCAGACTTCTCTGTTCTGAAAATAGCCGCAAAGCCGCAGAGAACGCAAAGATTTCCGCAAAGTCTTTTGATGAGAAAGTAACAGAGAGCAAGACAATCGTTACACCATTTCTGTTTATACACACTATTCTTTGCGATTTCCTTCGCGAACTTTGCGGCTTTGCGGCTATTCGTGGCATCTGTTTTGCACCTTTACGCTCATGAACATACGCCTCTCCATCATCGCCGTAACCGTTCTTTCCATCGTTTGCATGGCCTGGACGATCAATCGTGCGCCTCGCAAAGCCCGTAAGTACGCTGTTACGGGAACCATCTTCGAAGTGCGCATGTATTGCGGCGGGGCGGAACCAGAGAATGATGTATTGAATCCAAAACCAATTCCAACCGCTGGAGTTAAACTGTACATCCGACATTCGAAAGTGAATACCACGGCGCAACCGGTGTTTGACTCCATTGTTTCCGACGCGAATGGCCGGTTCAGAATCAATCTTGCCGCCGGAACCTATTGTTTTGTTGAAGCGTGGAAAACCAAAAAGCTGGTGATGCCGGTCAATAACCAATACGAGATATGGGACACCACTTGCTACCGGCAACAATACACGCAGTGCGACTATTCGCTGGTCGTAAAAAGTAAAATGGATTCTGTTTCCATCACGCTGAACCGCGGTTGTCCGTGGGGCCAACCCTGCAGCGAGTATTACGGACCGTTACCGCCTTCGAGTCCGCCGGTGAATAGTGGGGGAGGCCAACCTGGACACCAAGAATAGAAGACATGAAGTCGAACTGTTCATTGACGTTTTTATCACGATAAGGGTATATTTTCTATATTGTAGGGAAACAAACCCAACAATAGAAACATGAATTTTTTTGCAAATAAATTAAAAGAAAGTGCTGGTCACGATCTTCCACAAAACCCAATTGAGTTATACCAGGTCCTTCCACACAAGGAAGGATATGCATATTTAAGAGGAGTTCAGGAGGAAGTCCTAAATAATTGGAATGCTCGGCGTGACGAAAAAGATATTGTCTGTAAAATGGATACAGGTTCAGGCAAGACTCTCGTCGGTCTCATGATGTTATATTCCAAAATTGCCGAAGGAATTGGCCCGTGTCTCTATATGTGCCCGGACAATCAACTTATCAATCAGGTTGTCCAGCAGGCTGGAAATTACGGAATTCCTGTATGCCAGTTTGAAAGCTCTAGCAGCCAATTGCCTTTGGAATTCTTGAATAACAAATCCATTTTAGTTTGTACGGCACATAAGGTGTTTCATTCATATTCCGCGTTCAGACTCAAAAATATTGACTTAGGGGCCATAGTCATCGACGATGCACACAAATGCGTTGACATAATACGCGATCAAACAACTATCCAAATAGATCGGACCGAAGATTGGTCGGATCACTTTATTAAACTTTTTGAATCTGATCTCGAATTTCAGTCTCCAGCGAATTACATTCGGCTAATAGACGGCGACCCGTATTACCAAATGCGTGTACCATATTGGGCCTGGCAGGAAAAGCATGGTGCCATACTTAAAATGCTTAAAGAGCATGCCGAAGAAGATTTTTTAAAATGGAAATGGGATCTTGTTGCTAACAATCTGCTTGAGTATGATTGTTTCATTAGTGGTAGCCATATTGAATTAAGTCCAATTCACGCTCCTCATCACGAAATTTCGTCTTTTGACAATGCCAAACATAGATTTATCCTCTCAGCTACTTTCGAAGATGAACAGGATTTGATCAAGGATATGGGAATTTCTTATGAATGTCTTATTAATCCCATCAAACCAAAAGATCGCAAAGAAATTGGTCAAAGACTGATCCTCGCACCTTCTAGGATTGATTCGACTTTGGATGATGAACAATTAAGGGCTCTTGTTGCCAGTTATAAATCCAACAAACATAATATTGTGATCATAACCCCTTCGGGAAATCGTGCTGCTCTTTGGGCGAGTGTTGGTGCGCGTATCGTAGCGACCAGTGATGTCAAGAGTTCAGTTGCTAATCTTGCAGATACCAAGGGCAATTTTCTTGTTCTAGTGAATAGATATGAGGGGATAGATTTGATTGGAGATATGTGCCGAATTTTGGTAATTGATGGACTGCCACGTCATATATCATTAAGAGACCATTATTTGGAGCAGCGTTTGGACTTGGTGGACGCCAGTCGAAAGGCTCAAATAATAGAACAAGGTTTGGGGCGTGCTGCACGATCAGGAGCTGATTATTGCGCGATTTTTTTATTGGGCGACGATCTGACGCGTTTCATGGGAATTGAAAGAAATTTATCCTACTTCACTCCCATCACTAGAGCACAGATCAAATTAGGGTTAAGTCTTTTTGACAAAGAAGAAGTCACAAACTCTATCAATTCGATCAAGGACGTCACTCAGCTTTGCATTGATCAAAACAGCGATTGGCGAGCGTTTCATACAAAAGCAATCTTAAAAGCTGATCTAGATACGAGCAATCCTGATAAAATCCGTAGACTCCTGTTCGCGAAAATTGAGAAGGATGCAATTGTCAGGTTCAGAAGAAGAGAATTCGTAGAAACAATAAGTGTGATAGATCAAATTTTAAGCGATCCAGAAATCACTGCCAAGCAGAAATCATGGTATTTTCAACTTGCTGCACAATTGTCGCACCTAGGAGATGTGGCTCGTTCAAACGACCTCCAAATCAAGGCCGCTAGTATGAACGGAAATATGTTTCATCCGGCCAAAGGATACGTGTTCGCCAAAATTAAAAACTTACAGTCAAATCAGGCCTCAATAATAAAGGCTCGACTTTCTGAGTATTCCCGCACCCAAGATGTATCGTTACTTTTTGATAATATTCTCAAGAATTTAAAATATACACCTGATATCCCGTCCAAAGATTTCGAGAGATCATTATCAGAATTAGGTCATTATCTTGGATTCAAGACACAAAAACCAGAGACGGAACTCGGCCAAGGTCCAGATGTTTTGTGGTGTCTCAACAATTCTCACTATTTGATACTTGAAGCGAAATCTCGTTCTGTTCAGACCGCAATACCACAAAAACATATTGAGCAGTTGTTGCACTCAGAATTATGGTTTAAAAACACATATGGAAGTGAATTGAACTACACCCTAGTTACTCTTCAACCAACTAGCAAGAAAATGAGTGGTGTAAATACACATGATAGAATGAAATCCTTAAATCAAGACGGCCTTGAGAGTTTGAAAGCCAAGGTGGTTCAATTTAAAAATTCAATTACATCAGAATCATTAGACCTCTTAACCGAAGAAAAAATCCATCAACAAATAGTTTTGCTGGGATTTTCTCCGGACATGTTTATTCAAAAATACATGACGAATCTAAACTAACTATTCATCAATTTCCACAGTTCATCTTTCAACGCCTGCAAATTCTTCCCGCTATGTGCTGAGAAGATCACGTAAGGAATGTTGAATTTCTTGGTGAAGCGTTTGTCAATATCCGTTTTGATGGCATCGTATAGTTCGTCGTCGAGCATATCTGCTTTCGAAACCGCAAGCATCCGTTTTTTATCGAGGAGTTCTGGATTGAACTGCTTGAGTTCGTTCAGGAGAATTTTATAGTCTTCCACAACATCGTTGCTGTCGGCCGGAACCATAAACAGCAAACACGAGTTGCGTTCGATGTGACGAAGAAAACGCAAACCAAGACCGCGCCCTTCTGAAGCGCCTTCGATGATTCCCGGAATGTCAGCAATGACGAATGAACGGTCATCGCGGTACTTCACCATTCCCAGGTTGGGAACAAGTGTGGTGAACGGGTAATCGGCGATCTCCGGTTTTGCAGCAGATACTACTGAAAGCAACGTTGATTTTCCTGCATTCGGAAATCCAACGAGGCCAACATCGGCCAGCAATTTCAATTCAAGAATTTTCCATTCTTCAATGGCTGGTTCACCGGGTTGAGCAAAGCGTGGGGTCTGTCTCGTAGGTGTAGCAAAAAACGAATTCCCCTTCCCTCCTCTTCCACCTTGAACAAAAATTACTTCCTGTCCGTCTTCTGTAATTTCGTGTTCGATCTCACCGGTTTCTGCATTGCGCGCAACTGTTCCCAAAGGAACATCCAGGACCATGTCCTTGCCATCGGCGCCGGTCATATTCTGACGTCCGCCATGTCCACCATCTTCCGCCATCACGTGTTTGCGGTATTTCAGGTGAAGAAGCGTCCACGTATTCTTGTTTCCACGCAAAATCACGTGACCGCCACGACCGCCATCACCACCGTCGGGTCCGCCTTTGGCAGTTTGAGCTGTGCGCAGCAAATGCACCGATCCACCACCACCTTTTCCGGATCGGCAACAGATTTTGACGTAATCAACAAAATTTGAATCCATTTGGGTGCAAAAGTAGGCAATAAAGCGCCTCTTTCAGAGATTTCTAATGCCGGGCAATATATCTGTTTCATTGTGGCCGCGAATTACACGAATTGCGCGAACGCACGATTAGCGTAATTCGTGTAATTCGCAGCTTAATCCATCAGAACTCTTCCTCTTTTTTGCGCGCTTCGAGGTAATTATCGAGTGCCTTTTTCCCAAACGTGTGAAAAACAACCGGCGTCACAATCATGTCCATCAATGTGCTGCTCACGAGTCCGCCAAGAATTACAACAGCAACCGGGTACAGAATTTCTTTTCCGGACGCCTGCGCATCCAGCGTGAGTGGAATAAGCGCCAACGCAGCCACCAACGCAGTCATCAGTACAGGAACCAATCGTTCCAGCGAACCGCGGATGATCATCTGTGTGCTGAATGTTTCTTTTTCATGCTCCACCAAATGGATGTAATGCGAGATCATCATGATCCCGTTTCGTGAAGCAATTCCAGTGAGCGTGATAAATCCAACAAGTGTTGCAACGGAAAACGTACCGCCCGTAAGCATGACCGCAATTACGCTGCCCACCAGCGCCAGCGGAATGTTGAGCATGATCTGCGCAACAATACGTCCCGACTTGAAATGACTGTACAGCACCAGGAAAATTCCTGCGATTGCAAAAAGACCAAGTATCATGATCAAACGCGATGCGCTCTGCTGACTTTCGAATTGTCCGCCGTATTCAATGAAATAACCTTCGGGCAATTTCACTTCGTCTTTGATCTTTTGTTGGATCTCCGAAACCGTTGAGCCGAGATCTTTGCCCTGCACATTGCAGGAAATTACGATCCGCCGCTGGGTGTTTTCATGCGAGATGGTGTTGATCGTGTTGGTGTATTCCACCTGTGCAATCTGTTTCAATGCGATCAGGCTTCCATCGCCGGCATGGACCTGGGTGTTACGTATGTTTTCGATGTTCGTACGTTCTTCATCCGTGGTTCGCAAAACGATGTCAAACGTTTTTTGTCCATCGATCACCTGGCCGGTTGTTTTACCGTTGTAAAATATTTCAAGGTCCTCCGCTACTTTTCCGGCCTGGAGTCCATACCGTTTCAGTGCTTCGCGATCAATACTGATCAGCAGTTCCGGAACCATCACCTGTTTTTCAATCTGCACATCCACCACACCGGGAACTGCTTCAATGGTTTCACGGATGTCCATGGCAGAAGTGCGCAAGCCCGTAAGATCGCTGCCGTATAATTTGATCGCTACCTGCGCGCGTACACCGGAAAGCAAGTGATCGAGCCGGTGCGAAATCGGTTGACCGATATTGACGGAAACACCGCGCAACACATCCAGCTTCGCGCGTATGTCCGCAAGAATTTCATCGCGGCTTCGCTCCGGATCTTCTTTCAGTTCAACTTCAATTTCTGAATTACTCACCGGCTCTACGTGCTCATCCAGTTCTGCACGCCCTGTTCGCCTGCTCACGTATTCCACTTCCGGAACTTCGAGAATTAATTCTTCAGCAAGTACACCGATGCGGTTGCTTTCTTCCAGCGACGTTCCGGCCGGTGCAGAAATATTCACCGTAAACGAACCTTCATTGAACGGTGGAAGAAATTCCGTTCCGAAAAACGGTACGATGGCCATA
>DATHKF010000751.1:0-2791 GCA_035489505.1 Bacteroidia bacterium
CGACATCGGTCCCAAAGCCGGTGTTCACGGGGGACATATCGTCGCGCAGGGAACTCCGGCAGAGCTGATCAACTTCGATACGCTCACTGCGGATTACATCACCGGCAAACGGAGCATTGCTGTTCCGGCTGTGCGGAGAAAAGGAACAGGCAAATCTGTGGTCCTCGATGGCTGCACAGGCCACAACCTGAAAAATGTGACAGTTGAATTTCCATTGGGAAAATTCATTTGCGTAACGGGTGTGAGCGGAAGCGGAAAATCGTCGCTGATCAATGAGACCCTCTACCCTATTCTCAGCAAACATTTTTACCGGAGCGAGAAACGTCCGTTGCCGTATAAAAAAATTCACGGGCTGGAATACATCGACAAAGTTATCGACATTGACCAGTCGCCGATTGGCCGCACGCCGCGTTCAAACCCGGCTACATACACCAATGTATTTTCGGATATCCGCCAGTTGTTTGCCGAATTACCGGAAGCAAAAATCCGCGGGTACAAACCCGGACGTTTTTCATTCAACGTGAAAGGCGGAAGATGCGAAACCTGCCAGGGTGCTGGTTTGCGTACCATTGAAATGAATTTTCTCCCGGACGTGTACGTGCATTGCGAAAGCTGCAATGGAAAACGCTACAACCGCGAGACGCTCGAAATACGTTACAAAGGAAAAAGTATCAGCGATGTTCTTGATCTCACGATTGAACAGGCCACTGAATTTTTCGAAGCGCTTCCATCGATCCTGCAACGTGTCCGTGCAATGAACGATGTAGGTTTGGGTTACGTCACACTCGGACAACAAAGCACAACGCTTTCAGGCGGAGAAGCACAACGCGTAAAGCTTGCAACGGAACTGGCGCGGAAACAAACCGGGAATACATTGTACATTCTCGATGAACCTACAACCGGTTTGCATTTCGAAGACATCCGGATCCTGCTCGAAGTTTTGCAGAAGCTCGTTGACCAGGGTAACACCGTACTCGTGATCGAACACAATCTCGATATCATCAAAGTTGCAGATCACGTGATCGATCTCGGTCCGGAAGGTGGTCACGGCGGCGGACAGATACTCGCGCAAGGCACGCCGGAGGTTGTTGCAAAAAGCAAGGCGGGGTTTACGGCGAAGTTTTTGAAAGAAGAGCTCGCGCTTTAGCGCGAATGTGCAGATTAAAAATGATGTGCAGATGTGCATCCCGATAACTATCGGGAGCCCGCAACCTACCGCGCTCCGCAATTGTCTACCTCGGCTCCGCTCGGTCTGACAAGATGCTTCGATCAAAATTCATGTTGCGAGATGTGGAGACTCCTTTTATTTAGAAATCTCTTCCATTGAAACCACTTATCAGACCGGGCGAAACAAGCGACGCAAGAATATCAGCCGATTAGATTCCGTTAGTTCATAGTACATACTTTTTGTATTTTTATTCCATGACTGCACTCAAAGAAAAGTTGCACGTGTTGATTGATAAAACGGATGATCCGGTTATCCTGGAAAATATTTACAGGCTTCTGAACGATCGTGTTGACAATGAAAGCACAGATATTCTCGATGAACTCTCACCGGCCCAATTGAATTCACTCAATGAGTCTATCGGCGAATACCGCAGAGGTGAGCTGAAGTCTCATGCGGAAATTCTACAGTTGCTAAAGGAATGGCGCTCGAAATAAGTTGGACACCACGTGCAACTCGTGACCTGGCCAACCTTCTTGAATATCTTTCATTCGAGTGGTCGCAAGCGGTTGTATCCGCTTTCATTTTGGAACTGGAATTTCAAATTGATTTGATCCGCTCCTTCCCTGAACTTGGTGTTGCTTCCCGAAGAAATCCGCTCATCAGAAAGATATTGGTATCCAAGCACAATGCACTTTACTACATGGTTGACGGAACTCACATCCTCATTCTGAATATTTTCGATACCCGGCGATCGGATTACGAAAAGTTCTAGTGTATTGGCACAATTTGAGTTAAAAAAGACTGTTTCACACCTCGTGCATCGGATTGCCTGAAACTTCGCCCAAGCGTTTCGCGTATGATAACCAACCCTCCAATCTGGCAAGTTGTTTGCTGAATCAACTTCAACCCGTTTGTTTTAATAAAAGGCAGGGAGTAACGAATGTAATTTTTTATGACTGAGAATCAAGAAGAGAAAATCAGGCGTGCGTTCGCTGAGAAAGATTGGAATGAGATTAAAGCCGGTAACTCCTGGCAGATTTTTAAAATCATGTCGGAATTCGTTGAAGGATTCGAGAAGATGACGAAGATCGGTCCGTGTGTTTCCATTTTCGGTTCCGCACGCACAAAGCCCGACAATCCATACTACAAACTCGCTGAGGAAATTGCCACGCGCATGACGCTCGAAGGATACGGTGTAATTACCGGTGGCGGTCCGGGTATTATGGAAGCGGCGAACAAAGGAGCGAAGGCCGGCAAAGGAAAATCCGTTGGTCTCAACATCCGCCTGCCGTTTGAGCAATCGTCGAACATCTATGTCGACATCGACAAGAACATCAACTTCGATTACTTCTTCATCCGCAAAACAATCTTCCTCAAATACAGCCAGGGATTTATCGCCATGCCCGGCGGCTTCGGCACACTCGATGAATTCTCCGAGGTCGCAACCCTCGTTCAAACCGGGCGCATCCCAAAGTTTCCGCTCATCCTTATCGGCAAGAAATTCTGGAGCGGCCTCATGGCATGGATGAAGGAACAGATGCAGGAACGCCGCGAATTGATCAGCCCGAATGATCTCGACCTTTTCCACATTGTGGAAACCCCGGCGCAGGCCATGAAGATCAT
>DATHKF010000752.1:0-5658 GCA_035489505.1 Bacteroidia bacterium
CCGGAAACAAGAATCGAAGGTTGAAAACTGAATATCAGGAAAGGAACGTTAGCCGTTATTCCTG
The DNA here is from genome assembly GCA_035489505.1 of Bacteroidia bacterium. Classification (GTDB taxonomy): domain Bacteria; phylum Bacteroidota; class Bacteroidia; order Palsa-965; family Palsa-965. The sequence continues at coordinate 65 of DATHKF010000752.1, forward strand.
CATGAAACGATTGCAGGCTGTTCGATTGATCAAGCCCGCCTGAATTGCTGTTCCCGATATTGTTGATTGTAACGCCACCGCGAACCCCGATTACTTTCTGCGCATGCGCTACACCCAGGGTAGCGATCAATGCCATAGTGAGTAGTGTTCTCATTGTACTGTGTTTAACGTAGTATATACAGTGAGCCAAACACTATACCTGTTTACTTTGGCGTGAAGATCAATCAATTGACTTTGCGTTGACACGAGATCGTGTGGAATGCGCTCTACATATATCTACACTGGGGCGCGATACAACACGCTCGTTTTACTATTGAACCACATAGATTGACATAGATTACATAGCTGATCGGTTAGTAACAACTGAGTCCACTTCAGGCCAACAATTGCCGAGGGCGATTTATTTCGCTCTATGTGCACTAGATTAAGTCTATCCCTATGTATCCTATGTCTCTATGTGGTTTATTTAATTATTTACATAGGTTTCATTATGCAATTATGCAGCATGAAAAAAGGGAAACACAACTTTGTGTCTCCCTGAGTGTAAAAGTATAATGGGCCTACATAATCTTGTACTGCTTGAGCTTATTGTACAACGTCTTGCGGTCGATGTCGAGCATCTTCGCCGCTTTCGATTTATTGTAATTCACCTGCTTGAGAATTTCAATGATCTTTTCGTATTCTGCGTTGAGCGCAACCGACTTCAGTTTGTTCGGAGCATCTTCTGATACCAGGTGGTTCGGGCCATCGAATGAGAATTTTTCCCCGAATGAAATTTCATGCGGCAGCGAATTCAGCCGGACTTCATCTCCCGAGGTGAGCAAAGCAACACGTTTCACTACGTTGTTTAACTCACGGAGATTTCCGGGCCAGCGGTATTTGTTGAACACCGCAATAACTTCCGGTGAAAAACCATTGATCGTTTTTCCAAGTTCCGCCGTTGCTTGCTTGAGAAAATGATTCGCGAAGAGTTCGATGTCTTTTCCACGCTCACGCAACGGATACAGATTAATGCTGAACTCGTTGAAGCGATGATACAGATCTTCGCGGAATATTTTTCCGTCAGTCAGGCGTTCGTTGGACGCCACAAGAATGCGGACATCAATCTCAATTTCTTTCAGTCCGCCAAGCCTGCGCACTTTCCGTTCCTGGACTACACGCAGCAATGCAACCTGCGTGTCGTACGGCAGGTTCGCCACTTCATCGAGAAATACAGTGCCACCATTGGCGGCTTCAAAATGTCCGATCTTTTGGGTCATAGCGCCGGTGAAGGCGCCTTTCTCGTGACCGAACAATTCACTTCCCGCAAGTTCCTTCGTGAGTGCACCGCAGTCTACGGCAATAAACGGTTTGTCTTTGCGTGTACTGTTCACGTGAATGGCGTGCGCAATGGACTCTTTGCCCGTTCCGCTTTCACCATAAATAATTACGCTGTATGGAGTAGGTGCAACGAGCATAATCTGCCGGTCGATTTCTTTCGCCTGCGGACTAACCCCGGCTATGTAATCACTTCCGCCGGGTTGCGATCCGTTAATACCCTTCTTCGTACTCGCTGGTGCAGTTGTGTTGTCGTTCCCGGAACGAACATCACCCGTTTTCGTCAACGCTTTCTCCACGAGCATAAGGATCTCGTCGGGAAGCAATGGCTTGGTGATGTAGTCGAAGGCTCCCATTTTAATGACGTCAACAGCAATCTTCACATCGGAATAACCGGTGATGATGATCACCTGCGTGGAAGGATCTTTTTCTTTTACCGCTTTCAGGATTTCCCTCCCGTCGCTGTGTCCCAAACGGAAATCAGACAATACGAGGTCGAAAGTGGTTGCTTTGATTAAAGCAAAGGCTGTAGATGGTGCATACGCGGTTTTTACTGCGTAACCATGTTTGGACAGAAATCTTTCAAGAAGATTACAGATGTCCATATCGTCGTCAATGACCAATACTTTGTGCATAGTGTTTGTTTAAGATCAACACTCATTAAACGGTCAATGATTTCTAACAAATGCGAGACTTTGCCAGGCTTCATTTGGTGTATTAAAGATACAACTAAATTGTACCCGTTTGTTCCGACCGCGCCGGCTTTCTGAGTATGAGCCGGTCGGCAATTTTCTTGAGCACAACACTCAAGAGATAGTTTTTAAAATTCCTGTTCTTTCTGAATACAAGTTTGTCAATCAATGCATGTGCGCCAATGTCGGTTGCTGCTTGTGCAATTCCCATGCGCAGATCAGGCTGATCACGTATGTCTTCGAGCGCATTCCGGACCAGGTTGCTTGCACGTAAAGACTGGTGCACTTCCTTCAGGTCTTTTTTGAGCTGGAGTTCTTTTTCCTCCATTGCCACTTGAAGTACGGCAATCCTCCGCTTAAGCTGCTCTCTGTTGCTGATTCTCCCGATTGCTGTCATTTTCTTTCTCTTCATCGTCATTGACAAGGTTATCAATGAACTTGTTTGTCAATGGCTTTAACAGGAAGCGATCGCGGAAGGCAAACAGTACGAGGGCGATAACCGCGTAGGTCCCGGCTACAACAAAGAAGCCGATATAATTGTTACCCATCGCCTGGCCGATCCACAATGCCGCGCCTACACTGAGCATGAAAACGGTAAGTATTCCAAGAAAGCCGATAAGCCCCCAGGTAATGCTCACTGCAGCAGCACCGAATAGTTTATCCCACAGTTTCAATTCAAACAATTCCCTGCGTATACCTACGTACTCGCGGAGATGGTCCGAAAGCTGTTCGATTTCGGTCTGAGGGTCTTCAATGTTCTTGGCGGGTTCCATCGCAGATCAACAGTTCGTCTAGCGCATAGATTTGCGGGCCGTTTTCTTCGCTGCGCGTTTAACGCCGGATACTTTACGTGCTACTGTTTTCTTCGCGGCTTTCGCCTTGCGTACAACTGTTTTCTTAGCGGCCGCAACTTTTTGTTTTACAGCTTTCTTCGCCACCCCGTTTTTCGAAGGCATGCTGCCTGTTGCTTTTGCTGCCGTACGGATCGCGCTTTTCAATTTCTGATGTACGCGTTCTTCTGCGCCCATTACACTGGCTGCCGCTACTTTCGTGCGTGCCTGGATAGCCGATTTCACTTCGTTCACTTTAGAGCGGATCGACTCTTTAACAGAATCAATTTCGCCACCCGCCGTTTTCTTCGCCTCATCAATCAGCTTCTTTCCGCGGGCCTGGAGTTTCTTTATGGTTTTAGAACCTTTATCGGGAGCGATCAGAACGCCTGTGGCAACTCCGGCTCCTCCTACTAATGCTAGCAATTTCTTATTCATGGTTTTCGGTTTTGTGGATTTAATACAACAAGATTGTGCCACTTTCGAAAAGTGGGTATGTTACACTGCACAATGGGGAGAAAGGGATTTCCTTTCATTGAACCAGTTGGGGAATTTTATACCCATGTTGCTGAATTTAATCGCCGGTTTTGAAATATTCCACAAAAAAACCGCTTCATCAGCTCAGCCAACGAAACGGTTTATTTATACGGGGATTGCTTTTCACAGTGGATCCCTGCCGCGAATGAGTCGCAGCAAAATTGCAATAACAGCAATAACAAGCAGGATATGAATAATTCCGCTGGTGCTGTATGCAAAGAATCCAATGGCCCAAACAATGACGAGTATAACCGCTATAGCATACAATAAATTGCTCATGACTTTTTGTTTTAGTTGATCATACTGATGAAAGATTTATGCCACCTTATCCGAGGGCTTCTCTTTTACAGGTTCATCTTCCTTCACAACATCGGTGTTCGACGCTACCACTATGGTTTTCTTTTCTACCCAAACAGAATAACGGTTGGGCTGAATTTTTCGTCCCTTCATTTTCATCCTCACCTGGGTAATTTCTGCCCCGAGGTACAGTATGATTGAGGAGTAGTATACCCACAGCAGCAGTATGATGACTGAGCCTGCAGAGCCGTACATACTGATTGTCGCATTATGGCTAAGAATGTATTCAATGACATACTTACCACCCATGAACATCAGCGTAGTGACTACTGCACCAAAGAGTATATCGCGCCACCCGATTTTCGCGTCGGGAAGAACCTTGAATATGGTGCCGAACAGCAAGACGAGAATGACGCTCATGAGCAGCTGATTGAGTATGTAATACGCGGCCAGGGGTATGTCGGGAAACAGCGCGCGGATGTTCTCCGAAAGAGATGCAAAAAGAGCATTGATCACGAGGGAAACAATGAGGATGAACCCCAGCGAAACCACGATTGAAAATGAAAGCAGGCGATTGATAAAAATCTTGAGAAAACCTGAACGTGGTTTGGTGTGAAGTCCCCAGATTGTGTTGATCGAATCCTGGATCTCACCGAATACTCCGGTAGCACTGATCGCCAGCACTACCACACCCAGGACCTTTGCCCACAGGGATGTGTAGTCAAACTTGGTGTGTACAAGTACTTCGCGTAACTGGTCAGCCGCATCTTTTCCCAGCAATCCGTTCAGCTGCGTAAGCATGCTGTCCTGGAGCAGGGAAGGTGAATAGAAAACGGAGCTGATCCAAAGGATGATAATCAGCAGGGCGGGTAATGCGAACAATGTGGTGAACGCAAGGGCGGCGGCAAGCTTCAGCACTTTGTCGGCATTGAAGTCGGAAACCGTGTGCGATATGAACGAGGTTGCCTGGTTTTGAGGAACGCGGAATTTCATCTGTTGATTTTTAAACAGGTACGCAAAAACGAATCCTTTTTTTGTTTGGCATGATTTTGCTCTGCTTACGCGGTGATAACCTATGTCATCACAGAACACAATCATATGAGTACCCCCGAAAACGCGATCAGTAAACTGCCTGGAAAGGTCAAAAACAAGAAAAGGAGATGGAAGATCATCATCATCGTCCTTGGCGCCCTGGTTTGTATCCGCATTGCCCTTCCGTACGTTATTCTGCACTACGCCAATAAAAAACTGGCTTCGCTGGATGGAAACTATGGTCACATCGAGGACATTGACCTGCACCTGTACCGCGGTGCATACGTGATCAAGGATATTTATATCAAGAAAGTCAGCAGTAAAAAGGACACAAGCGATTTTTTCAGCGCCCCGCGTATTGATCTTTCCATAGAATGGGACGCTATATTCCAGAAAAAATTTGTGGGAGAAGTTGAATTTCAAAAACCAGTGCTCCAGTTTATTCTTGGAAAAAATATTGGAAAGGATGCTGAGAAAGACACTACCGACTTTATTCAGCTCGTGAATGATTTCATGCCCATGCGCATCAACCGGTTTGCGGTTCATGAAGGGGAAATTCACTACGTGGATATGGGAAGGTCACCGGTAGTGGATCTTCCAATGACGAAAGTAGAAATTGAAGGGACCGGATTGACCAATGAACCGGATACAACGATGTTGCTTCCTGCTTCCATTACCATGCATGCTAACCTGTACAACGGGAACATTACAGTAAACACGAAACTGGATCCACTCAGTAATATTCCAACATTCGATCTCAATTGTGTTCTCACAAATACCGACCTGATCAACATGAATAACTTTTTCACAGCCTACGGAAATTTTGACGTCGAAAAGGGAAGCATGTCCATGTATTGCGAAGTTGCGGCTAAGGACGGTGAGTTCAGCG
>DATHKF010000753.1:0-11790 GCA_035489505.1 Bacteroidia bacterium
GGTTATTGAATTTCAGGACAAACGCATCTGAAATCCAGTGCGTGTAATAAATTCCGGTTCCCTGGTAATACGTTCCGCTGCCGGGATCCAGGCAGGGAAAATTGGATGCTGTTGCAGTTCCGGTAACGAAAACATTTCCCTGTTGATCGGTGATTACGTCGAAACAAAAATCATCGGCGCTGCCGCCGTAATAGGTAGCCCAGGTCAACGGCGGATCAATCGTCAGGATTTTCGCGTGATCATATTCTCCAACGGAAAAGCGCAGACGGTTTGATTCGAGGATGAACGAAGAACTGATTTCATTGGCTTTCGAATCCTGGAAACTGAAAACGTTTCCTTCGGTAATTTCGCCCAGTTTGGTTTTCACACGAAGACCGCGGCCGTTGTTGAGCAGCTGAATGTTTTCGGCACCGTTGTATTTCATTACGATCTTACCGGGATCTGCTCCGGGGTGAATGATAAAATCATACTTGATTCCGGATGACTGATCGGTATGAAGAACAAGGTCTATTCCTTCGTAGACATTTTCAACAATCAATTCGTTGTATTCATTCACGCGGAGAATTCCATCGGGGCAATGTGCGTGATAGTAATTCGTGTAACCCTGTCCTGCAGGTGCGCCGGTAACGATCTGCGCTCTTGAAATGGAGGAACCTTCCAGGATCATATCGAGGCGGCCCCATTCCTTTTTTGTTTGTACACCCGTTGCCGTTTTTCCTTTGGCCGGTGAATTGCCGGGATCGGTAATGATGCGTGTGAAAACGTAAGTGAGTCCCGAATCGCGGAGGTACACGTCTACTCCGGGCGATGACGTCTGGAAGAAAACAGATGGAATGGTTTTGCCATTCATGTCCGTCATTTGTCCTTTGTTCTCAATGAAGGAACCAGAGCCGGTCTGGCGCCATTGTGTTCCATTGATGGTTACAGGCGCATTAGCTTCTTCAGAAGAAGAATGGGGTTGACCAGTAACGAGTGCGGTCGTGCCGAGACACAATGCTGCACAAAAAAATACGCGTACGATTCCCAAATGGTTCATGCGATGTTTTTTTAATCCAGGAAAAAGAAAATACAAGTTCAGTGTTGCCAAAACCAAGATAGCACAATTCGTTGAAAATCCAAAGTGCGTATGAAGCGTAGCGCAAAAAAATAATTACGCGTTAACGTAACCAAATTCTTTTGCCGCAGATTGCCCAGATTACGCAGATTGGTTTTGCCGGATCAAATTTTAAATTGATTTACAAATGCCTTACGGCGGGATTTGTATTTGGCTTGCTGGTGTTGCTACGTCCGCCGCGGCGGACGGGCCGCCACAGATTCGCAGATTACGCAGATTTTTATGATTGAATTATCAATCGCTGATGCTAATCGCTCAATAAGATTCGTACAACATTAAATATTAATTTTTTAAATCTGCGCAATCTGCGAATCTGTGGCAAAGGGGCCGAAGGCCCAAAGCATACAAGCGATCCTCTGTTTGTGACCTACCCGCGGTTGATAAATTCTCCGCCTGCAAACAACTTTCCTCGCCTAAATTTTCTTTATTCGTACATCAAACCACAATGCCCATGAATGTATTCCTGGATGTCGCCATTTCGATGGCTTTCATTTTCCTTCTTTTTAGCATCATCGTTTCCGGCGCCATCGAACTGTGGCAGCTGATTACACGAAGACGTGCCCATTTTTTGCGCCGGTCGCTGAACGACGTATTGAACGATCGTTTGAATAAAAACTACACGCACCTGCTGTATACTCACCCGCTGGTGGATCGCCTGAAGGAGCATTCAGCCACGTACCCGCACTATATTCCGTCTTCGGTTTTCGCTGATGCATTGATCGACGTGATCCGCGTTGACGGAAAACTTCCGCGGTTGAATTTTGATCACACCAGCGGAGAGTTCGTCGTGAGCATCCCGGAATTTTCGGACGACAAAAAAAACATGGTTGACGGAAGTGTGCAGGCCGGTACAGGTATCGTCGAAGATTTTAATTCTTCCGTAGCCACGATGCAGGAAAGCGACCTGAAGCAAGTACTGCGCACGTTCGGGATGGGCGTGAAGGATTACGAAGGATTGAAAAAGGCGATCATCAAGTGGTACGACGATTACATGGGAGCAACGTCTACGTGGTACAAGCGTTCGCTGACGAAAATGCTGTTTATCGGTGGTTTTATTGTTGCTGTTGTGTTCAACATCGACGCCATTTCTTTAGCGCAGGATTTTTACAAGGACAAATTGCTGCGCGATGAGGTGGTGACTGCGGCTGTTGCTTATACGGCCAATGAATCAAATCGTCCGGAGCCGAGTGAAGCGATCAATTTCGGAAAGAAACCTGCTGTTCTTCCCATGGATTCTGTGATCAAAGACAACATCGAATCGATTTCGAATGCGTATGAAGAAGTAGGCATGCTCGATCTTCCTATCGGTTGGTCGGTGGAAGAAGTTGTGGGGCAGAAAGAATATCCAAAGTTCACTGCCCAATCGCGTCCACAGAAAATTCTTCCATTCCTGTGGGAATTGCTCAAATACATCGGACTCAGTTTAGTGGGCTGGTTGATTACCGGGGCAGCCCTGAGTTACGGAGCCGACAACTGGTTCAATCTTTTAACGCGTTTCATCGGCATGCGTAGTGCGGTTAAACCTAAAGACGAAAGCAAATGATCTACTACAACTGTCACACACATATTTTCTCCGCGCAATACGTTCCGAACAACGTAGTTGGTGTGCCTATCATGAACATACTGGCCACCGACCCGGTGAGTAAACGGCTCACGAAGTTTTTCAGCCGGCTTCGCTATGGCGCTGTGAATTCTGAACTTGAACGCGTAGCGAAATTCGCGGAGATCGGTCTCGGAACGAAACAGGAAGTGATCTTCAATATGCTGGAAGATTACTACAAAGGCTGGGGCAACGTACGCTTTGTTGCGCTACTGATGGATATGGAACAAATGGGAGCGGGTCGCCCGATGGCCAATTATAAAACGCAGCTGGACGAAATCATCCGCCTGCGCACGCGGGGACATTACAAAGACCGTTTGCTGCCGTTCATTTTTGTTGATCCGCGCCGGCCGGAATTTACCAACGGACAAAAAGTACTCGACTGGACGAAACGGTATTTTGACGAATACGGTTTCGTGGGAATTAAAATGTATCCTGCGCTGGGTTATTATTCGTTTGATGAAAAACTGGATCTGCTTTACAAATGGGCGCAGGAAAAATTTATTCCCATCACGTACCACTGTATTGAAGGTGTGATCTATTACCGTGGCGATTTGAAATCGCTTTCACCTCCGCGGTTCAAAAATAATTTTCATGATCTCTCCATCGCGAAAAATGAAAAGTACCAGCGGAATTTTACTGAACCGGAAAATTATGTCAAGGTGCTGGAAATGTTTCCTGAATTGAAAATCAATCTCGGACATTTTGCCGGTGAGGATGAGATCAAAAAGAACGGAGAGTGGTACAAGACGGTGAAAAGACTCATCACGGAAAATAAAAACGTGTACGCGGATGTTTCATTCACCCTGAACGATGTTGCAACGCACGCAAAAATCCATGCGGACATCAACACGCCGTTGCTGGGGGACAAAATTCTTTTCGGCACGGATTACTACGTTGTTGAGAAGAACAAGGATGAGGCGATGCTGCGCGATGAATTGCGGAACAAACTGAATGACCTGGATCTGGCATCCGGAAAGGCGGTGGATACGAGTTTCAACCGGATTGCGGCGTATAACCCGATTCCGTTTTTGAGTTCGGCGTACTATAAGGCGTAATTTTTTAACCACAGAGGGGCACAGAGGGATTTCACAGAGGTTCACTGAGCCCTAATCTCTGTGTACCTCTGTGAAAAGCGCTCATTTTTTCTCTGTGGTTTTTTTCAATTGTCGGGAATAAATCAGCACCTATTTTCTCTCGGGACCATCACGTAAGTTCTTTGCGCCGGCTTCGCCGGGTTTGCCACAGATGCGCTGATTTCGCAGATTAAAAAAAATTAATTCCATTGATTTTCTGAATTCACAAAAATCAATTCAAAAAATCTGCGCAATCTGCGCATCTGTGGCTACGCACCGAAGGTGCCACAACGCAAAACAAATCTTTTTCGAAGTTCATTTTACTCCATATCGCGTTGTGGCCGGGTAAAACGTTCTCCACGTATGCCAGAACATCTGTCGCGCAGGAATAGGTGTAAATGCTCCGACCGGAGCGGACATATACTGCAGCGTATCGCTTGTATTAGACACCGGAGCCATTTTTATGACCCACGCATGAAAATTCACATTCGCGCTATCAATACTGATGACAACGGGCTCACCGGCGATAACATCATTAATGACGCGTTCGCGTTTCAATTGGTTCCAGTCATACGCCCGGTAATTTCCTTTGTACTCCACACCAACGACCCACGACTTATCATGCCACGATGCAGTGTCGGTGCCCGTGAGTGAACTCGTGTCGCGTCCTTTTTCGAACGTTTCATCATCGTAGCCCGAAACGGAAGAAGCATCGGGCAACATCACTTTTCCATTCGGGTGACGTTTCGCCCATTGCGCCAGAGTGAGTTGTTCTGACTCAACCAATGGCAATGTTTGTCCTTTCAATTCGCCGGCAACGCATTCGCCGTTCACCTGTCGCCACCAGCTGCCGGTGGTTTTGTCTTCAAACATGGCGTTGAACTGGTCCATGCCCACAAGACGGAACGTTTCATGTTTTCCATTGACGGTTGGTTCGAAAACAATTCCGCTGCGGCATACACTGCAATAGGTGACGAGAATATTTTTTCCACCAACAGTGTCCTGCACCTGGTGATGAAACGTCAGGTAACGGATCGGGTAGGCTTTGGAAACTCCGTTGTGTGTAACACCAATGACCAGCGCATCCATCGGAATTTTTCCGGAAGCCGGTGCGGCGAATTCCAGTTTCTCCGCTTCATGGAACATGGATTCGGCAGTCATTTTGAAATTGGTCATGTACACCACGAATCCGGTGAGAAAAAGCGTGAGGAACGGAATCCATTTTCGTTTTTCGAACGCTTTCATGAAACCAACCACAACACCGGCAAAGAGTAAAAGCCGGATGAACCAGCGGTAGTGGTAAAGGAACCATGCCGTATCTGCTGCGGGCATTTCCTGGCTTCCCGGGAACGGCAGAATGAGATACGCTTTGTAAATCTCGAATGCGATGAGCGCGATGAGCGAAAAATGGAAAAGTAGTTTCAGTTTCATTGGCTGCGTGCGGAATTTTGTGTGCCAAGGTAAATCCTTTTCGGTGATTATTTCTTTGCCGTGGATTACGCAGATTTCACAGATTACATGTGCGCACAATTTCCAAATGATTCAATCCGTGGGTAGTGCCTCAGTTTGAGCATTTGATATTTTGACACGGTCCCGATAGCAATCGGGAGCGCATTTTTACAGCATTTCTTATTCTAAGCCCAGGCGCTCACGGCGAGATAACGGTAACGCGCCGTGAGCGCCCGGGCTTAGATCGGGCTTCGTGCTTCTTTTAACGCTGTGTCGCCGTGTAAAAAAAGCAAAGTGAGACACTACCAACCCGTGCCCGATAGAATCATTTAAAAATTTTAGCATGTTTCGCATCTGCGTTATCAACAAAATCTGCGGCGGGTACCATACGCTTCTTTTCCGGTGATTTAAATAGTCTGTCGCGCTTCTTTTCATTCCGCGAAGTAGTTCTATCTTTGGCATCTCAAAATTGATCTATATGCAACCGAAAGTAAGTATCATCATGGGCAGCACCTCCGATATGCCCGTTATGCAGGAAGCTGCAAAAATTCTCGACCAGTTTGAAATTCCTTTTGAGATCAACGCATTATCCGCGCACCGTGTTCCTGAACAGGTGATGGAATTTGCCAAAGGCGCACATAAACGTGGCATCCGCGTAGTCATTGCAGGCGCTGGCGGAGCGGCACATTTGCCGGGAGTGGTTGCCGCTTTAACTCCACTTCCTGTGGTAGGCGTTCCATGCCGTTCATCCATTTCACTCGAAGGATGGGATTCGCTGCTGTCAATTGTACAAATGCCTCCCGGAATTCCGGTTGCAACTGTTGGTGTCGACGGCGGACAAAACGCGGGTATTCTCGCTGTACAGATCCTTGCCGCGGGCGACGACCAGCTGCTCGAAAAAGTTCTGGCGTTCAAGGAAAACCTCAAGAAAAAAATTCTGAAAGCGAATGAGGAGTTGAAGGCGCATACGTTTAAGTTCCGGGTGTGATGGCCGCAGAGGCGCTGAGTCGCAGAGAAAGCGCAAAGGCATAGTGAAAAATAAGAAAAACGCAGGGAGCAACTCTCTGCGTTTTTCTTTGCGTCACGGCGTCTCTGCGGCCATTACTGCACCCGCTTGAGCACCACCACCGTCTTCTCAATCATTTTATCATCAATGTCGAGGTGAGTAACGAATCGTACGGTTTGTTTTCCGAATACAGCAGCTTTGATTCCGTTATCGGATAGTTGCTGCATGAAATAATCGAGTGGAATGGCATCATGCAAAGTGAAGATGATGATGTTGGTTTCCACTGGCAAAACTTCTTTCACGTAAGGAAGCGCCTTCACCGTTTTCGCCAGTTCCGCAGCGCGTTTGTGATCTTCTTTGAGGCGGTCAATGTTGTGATCCAGCGCATACAATCCAGCAGCCGCAATAAACCCGGCCTGGCGCATTCCTCCACCGAAAACTTTCCGGGCACGGCGTGCTTCTTTGATGAATTCACGCGATCCAACGAGTACAGAACCTGCTGGCGTTCCCAGTCCTTTCGAGAGGCAGATCGAAATAGAATCACACAGCGGACCGATTTCTTTGGAGGAATAACCCGCTTCGACAATCGCGTTGAAGATCCGCGCGCCATCGAGGTGTAGTAGCAATCCGTGTTTTTTGCAGACCGCGCTGAGGTCCTGCATTTGCTTCAGCGAGTAATAACTTCCTCCCGCTTTGTTCACCGTATTCTCAATGCTTACGAGCTTGGAACGGGTGAGCCAGTCGAAAATCTGGTTGATGCTATCCTCTACCTGTCCGGCCGAAATTCTGCCGCGGTCGCCCGTGAGTAGTTTGGCCTGAACGCCCGAGTTCCGTGCCATTCCACCGCCTTCGTACTGGTAAATGTGCGAGGTATAATCGCAGATCAATTCATCACCCGGTTTGGTGGACACGTTGATCGCAATCTGGTTAGTCATCGTTCCCGAAGGACAAAACAAACCGGCTTCTTTGCCAAACATCTGCGCGGTCCGTTCTTCGAGCGCGTTGATCGTTGGGTCTTCACCGAAAACGTCATCACCAACTGCTGCGGAAAACATAGCATCCAGCATGGCTTTGGAAGGGCGGGTAACGGTATCGCTGCGGAGATCGATGGTCATGGTTATGTGTTGGAACACGAAACTAGCAAAAAAGTGCGCAGTAAGCCAGTCCGCAGTGCGCAGTGGACGCGGGCTTATTGCGTACTGACTGACTGCGCACTGGAATTACTATCTTTACATTGCCCCGTATGAGAAAACACTTTCTCTTTTTCCTCTTCCTGACCATCACGTTCCCTTCACTGGCGAATGTTCAAAAGGTCTGGTGGGTGTACTTCACCGATAAAAATGGTTCCTCTTTTGATCCTTACGCATTTTTTGATCCGGCTGCTATTGAACGCCGCGAGAAAAATCGAGTTTCCCTCTATGATATTTCCGATTACCCGGTAAGTCCTGTTTACCAGCAGCAGGTTGGAGCTCTGGTTGATACGCTCGGTTATTCCAGCCGCTGGTTGAATGCCGTGAGTGTTGTGGCCACCGACGAACAAATCAACGCAGTGAAAACATTGCCGTGTGTATCAGAAGTTGTATTGCAGGCGGGTTTCGAATGGACGTCCGCAAGCATGGATAATCCGAATGCGGGATCTCAATACGATCCTTCGGTGCAGATCAAGCGCATGCAGGGTGAACAGTTTGCTGCCAATAAGATCACGGGCAAGGGGATCAATATTTGCATTCTCGATGCCGGGTTCTGGGGCGTTGACAATCACAGTGCATTTTCTGATCTGCGTTTCAACAACCAGATTCGCAAGACACGAAATTTTCTTCGTAACGATTCCATTGTGTACAAGGAGAAAACGGATCACGGGACAATGGTTTTGTCGTGCATTGCCGGCAAGTACAATGGCCAGCCGATGGGAATGGCTGTGGATGCCAATTTTTTCCTGGGAATAATTTCAAAAGAATACGGCAATCAATACCGCGCAGAGGAACGATACATCGCCGGATTGGAATGGGCCGACCAGGTCGGTGCGCACATCGTGAATATTTCCGGCGGTCCCAATGAGAATGCGTATTTCGCAGAAGACCTTGATGGAAACAAACCGGTGATCTCACGTGCATGCAAAGTCGCAGCGTCCAAAGGAATACTGGTGATTGCCGCAGCAGGAAATAACGGCATGGGCTCCAATCCGCAACTGCTTGCACCTGCAGAAACCGACAGCGTTTTGTCTGTCACCGCAATGGGTGAAAAAGGATTCATTGCCGATTACAGCGCTATGGGGCCTCCGCCGGATTTCAGAAGGAAACCGGATATCTGTGCGCCCGGAAATGTGATTGTTGCCGGCCACGATAAGAAAGGTGATTTGTTTGAAGAAGGAGAAGGAACATCTTTTTCGTGTCCGCTGGTTGTAGGTTTCGCTGCCTGCCTCATGCAGAAGTACCCGGAAATTACAGCGATGGGAACAATTGATTCTCTGCGTAAATCCGCGCATCTCTATCCGTATTACGATTACGCACACGGTTACGGAATGCCGCAGGCGGGATATTTTTTTCGCGACGGATTTACACCGGCAGATCCTTCGTTTGAATTCGTTCGTTCGGCAACAGGCATAACCATTCACATTACCGGCATTGCTGATTCCCTGACAGCAGACCCGGAAACACAATTGCTTTTCTGGAATTTCACCGACAGCAAAGGGCGGGTGGTTCAATACAACGTTATTGAAGTGTCAACGCCCGATCCTGTTTCACTCTATTTCGCAATGATTGAACGCACCGAAGAATATAAACTTTGCGTGTGGTACCGAGGTTATTATGCAGAAACTGGTTTTTAAAATACTGTTCGCGCTCTGCGTTGTACAATCAGGAAGCCTGGTTGCACAGCGTGTATTGCTGCACGAAGAACCGGATACCTCGAGCGAAATTCCAATGTTCGGGAAGAACAGGTCGGTGTATGTACACCACCTCATGAAGATCGGGGTGTTTGCACCGCTCTACGAAACCGGCGCGGAAACTAATTTCTGGAGCACTTCCGTGAGCAGCGAATTGCGTTGCAAAGCAAAGATATGCAGCTGGAATGCACTCGTACTGGACTTCGGTTATCGCTGCGATCGCTTTGTGATCAACCAGCAACAAACGAAGCTGCTTCCGGGATTCTCCGGGAATCACAAACGCGAGCGGTTGTCGCTGCACAATATTTCATTTGCCCTGTGCGACCGGATTAATTTCGGCAGGCGCGGAAATATCCTGGGCATTTACCTGGATGTTGGTTTCTACGGCGATTACGCTATGCGCGCGGCACATTTCTACGTCGATGAATTTTACGATTCCAATTCACAGGTTGCTGCGCACAGACGTACCCGCGTGAAGAACACCCAGCTTCAATACGTAAACCGCCTGAACTACGGACTTACCGCACGGTTCGGCTGGGAGTGGGCTTCTGTATTCGCTATGTACAGGATGACCGAACTGATTATAGACAATCCTCCGCTGAGCGAATATCCTGACATGCCCAAACTGGTCATCGGTATTGAAATGTACGCCATCGGCGAATAAAATTTCCCTCTGAAATCGTATATTTAGTCAATTAATTCAGCCTGTATGAGCGAACCTACGCGTGTATTTGACCTTCTCGATTTTTATCCCGCACAATTTGGTGACAAACCCGATATGTACGCAGGAAAAGTAAATGGTGTGTGGAAGACCTGGTCGGCCAGCACAGCAATCACCGCGATGCATGATGTTGCAGCGGGGCTGATTCAATCGGGCGTGAAGCGTGGCGACCGCGTGGGCATTATGGCAGCGAACCGCCCGGAATGGAACATCATCGATTTCGGTGTGCAATTGTCGGGCGCGGTTCTTGTTCCGGTGTACCCGAATCTGTCCGAAGGCGATCTCGCATTCGTGATCAAAGACGCGGGGCTTGTTGCTTTCTTCACCGACACTTCTACACTCGGAGAAAAAGTTTCCAAAGCAGCGGCCAGCGTAGCATGCAAAGTCCAGGTCTACACGATCGAAGAGAATACCGGTTTTCCCAGCTGGACGACCGTCGTTGCAGATGGAAAAAAGAATCCGCACACGGGTGAAATTGACGCAGTGAAAAGAGAGACCACTCCCGACACGTTGCTGACGTTGCTCTATACATCCGGAACAACGGGCACGCCCAAAGGAGTGATGCTTACGCACAATAACCTCGTGAGCAATTTTACCATCCTCTGCGACCTGCCACCGGTTGACCACACGCACAGGGCATTGAGTTTTCTTCCGCTCAATCACATTTACGAACGCATGCTCAGTTATCTCTATCTCTACCGCGGCCCTTCGATTTATTACGCGGAGAGCCTGGAGAAAGTGGCCGAGAATATCCGTGAACTCAAACCGGAAATGTTTACCTGCGTGCCACGCCTGATTGAAAAAGTTTACGACCGCATCATCACCAAAGGAGAAGAACTCAAAGGCGTTAAACGCTGGTTGTTTTTCTGGGCTGTTGAGCTTGGCGAACAATATGATATTGATTCACGCCGCTCGTGGTGGTACAATTTCCGGTTGAGCATTGTATCGAAACTTATTTTCAGCAAATGGCGTGAAGCGCTTGGCGGAAATGTACGCTGCATGGTTTCCGGTGGAGCTGCATTGAACGTGCGCCTCTGCAAGATTTTCTGGGCGGCCGGAATGCCGGTGCTGGAAGGTTATGGATTAACGGAAACGTCGCCGGTTATTGCTGTGAATACTTTGGAGCGCGATGGGATCCGGTTCGGAACGGTTGGCGCGGTGATCCGGAACAACACCGTGAAAATTGCGGAGGACGGAGAAATTCTCGTGAAAGGTCCGAACGTGATGAAAGGCTACTGGAACCGTCCCGACGCCACGGCAGAAGTAATTGACTCCGAAGGCTGGTTTCACACCGGCGATATCGGTGAGTTCATTGAGGGACGTTACCTGAAAATCACAGACCGCAAGAAGGAAATTTTCAAAACTTCCGGTGGAAAATATATCGCTCCGCAACGTATCGAGAATTTCCTGAATGCTTCGCGGTTCATTGAGCAGTCGATGATCATTGGCGAAGGAGAAAAATTCGCGGCGGCAATTGTAGTTCCGGCGTTTTCGTTCGTAAGGGAATGGGCGGCACACAAGAAGATCGATATTGGAACTTCGAACGAAGAGATTGCTGCAAACAAAGACGTGCGCGACAGGATCATGAAGGAAGTGGAGATTGCGAACAAGAATCTTGCGCAGTACGAGCAAATCAAAAAGATCATGCTGATTCCGCGTGTATTCTCTGTTGATTCCGGTGAGCTTACCCCGAAACTGAGCCTGAAGCGGAAGGTGGTGATGAAGAATTATGAGGCGCAAATAGCTGCGCTATTTGCTTAGTCCAAGAGAGTAGGGAGTAGGCTAGTAGGCAGTCGGAGACGTCATTGCGATTCCTATGACAAAACCAAACTGGGGCTATAGTTTTTCTGGGCTTTGATTACCGCACAGACTCTTAATACAATTTTGTTTCGGATCGCGTTGAGCACAAGCATCTTGTTTTTGCCTTGGGCCACTTTTCT
>DATHKF010000754.1:0-7220 GCA_035489505.1 Bacteroidia bacterium
GTAAAAACGCAGAGATTTTTGGACAAACGACTCCGCGAAACCTTTGCGCCTCCGCGCCTCTGCGGCCATTCCCCACGGCTCAGATTTCCCCGAAAAACTCCTTATTGAAATTGATCAGGTACACCTTATCCGTTGTTCGCGTTAACCCGGTATACAACCACCGGAGAAAATCGGTGTTGATCATTTCTTCCGTGATGTAACCCTGTTCAATGAAAACCGTTTTCCACTGGCCGCCCTGCGCTTTGTGACAGGTTACGGCGTATGCGAATTTTACCTGCAATGCATTGAAGAACGGATCTTCTTTCATCTTGCGGTAGATCGCGCCCTTCGATCCCTGGTCGGCGTAATCTGCATGAACGCTTTCATACAATTGCTGGTTCTGAGCCTGCGACAATGCCGGTGTTTCCGCAACCAGCGTATCGAGGATGATCCGTGCATCGAACTCGGCTTCTTCCGGGTAATCGAGCAGGCGGATCGTCACGTCGGCGAAACGGAATCCATGCAGCGTATAATATTTCCGGATGGACATCACCTCGGCCGTGTCGCCATTGGCAATAAAACCGGCACGCGATTCTTTTGGCAGCCAGAAATAATTATTCTTCACCACCATGATGTGATCGCCGATGGAGATTTCATCTTCCTGCCAGCGGATCCGCGCGCGTATCTGCTGGTTGTAAATATTTGCGCGTTTGTTCGAGCGGCAAATGATGATCGTATCGTCAGCGCCATTGGCACGGTACGCATCTTCCAGCGCATCGAGCAATTCTGCACCGCTCAACCGCACGATGTCGTCATATCCTTCCAGTTCAAAACCGGGAAATTGTTTGGAATCTTCGGCGATGCCCACGCGCAGTTTGGTGGCGTTGTACAACACACCGGAATCCAGTTCCTGGCGCAACACTTCTTTGAGTTCCACCATGCCCACCGGAACACGAAACAATTTTTTCAGGTAATCGGGATCAAGTGCAGGTGAATAACTCAAACCAACCGGTGGGAGCTGTGCAGTATCACCCACGAGCAGCAAGCGACAGTTTTCTCCCTGGTTCACATACGTGAATAAATCTTCGAGCAAACTGTTTGGAAATTGCGAACGGTCCGCGTTGCCTTCGCCAATCATCGATGCTTCGTCTACAATAAAAACGGTGTCGATGTTCGAATTTCCCTGCAGCGTGATAAACCCTTCGTCGCCCCCGGCCGGCCGGTAAATTTTCCGGTGAATGGTGAATGCCTGTTTACCTGAGTAACCGGAAATCACTTTGGCCGCTCTACCGGTTGGCGCAAGCAAAACACTTTTCATTTTGAATGAAGGCAACGCACGAACCAGTGCGCTAAGCAACGTGGTTTTCCCTGTACCCGCATACCCGCGCAGAATGAAAAGCGTTCGCGGGTCAGGATGCTGAAGAAAACGTACGAGGTTGTGAACCGCAGTCGTTTGTCCGCTGGTTGGCTCAAATTTCAGTTCACGGAAAATGATGTCGGCGTGATTCACGGAGCGAAGGTAATTTGCTAATGGGATAATTTGCTAATGTGCTAATGGATTTCGGTACAATTCCTTCGGAGATTCTGACTGCCTAAGTCCATCAGCACATTATCCCATTAGCATATTAGCACATTACCACATTGACCCTTACATTTGCGGGATGTCTGAAACAAGCAAACTTCCTGGCTTACAGGTTTCCTTCCGCGACACTGCTTTTGATCCTGCGGCGGCGGAAAGATATTGCCTTGTTGCACAGGTCGACAAAGAACGCTTTACACTCGCGGTCCTCGACAACATCAGCAACGATTTTCTCGCGTTTGAATCGTGGTTTTTCAAAAAAGCCGTGACTGATGCGCAGATGGCCGACCAGGTGGAGCGTTTATGTACCGATCACGAATGGCTCACGAATGGTTTCAAACGTGCAGACGTGATTGTGACCACCGAAAAATTTACGTTTATCCCGGCTGCACTTTTCGATAGTTCTGCTGCGAAAGAATATCTCGCGTTCAATGTTCCGCTCACCGAAAACGACCGGGTGCGGAATGACGTACTTCGCCAGACTGACGCGCGCGCCGTGTACGCGATCGACAGTAAACTGGAAAATGCATTGCTGAAAATTTCACCAACCATACGCGTGCGTCACCATCTCACACCGCTGACGGAAAAAGTACTGGCTGCATCGAAAAATCAGAATGAAAAGCGCATGCATGCGCACATCCGCCAGGGACAATTTGACCTCATCATCTCCGACAATGGCCAGTTGCTACTCTCGAATGTTTTTACGTTCCAGTCCGGTGAAGATTTTATCTATTTCCTTTTGTTTGCCGGCGAACAGTTGAAACTCAACCCGGAAAAATTCGATCTTGAAATCTCCGGTGAAGTGGAAGAAAAATCTTCGATTGCCTTAATGGCCAAAAAATACGTGCGGAACATCCGTTATGCAGAGCGTCCGTCGGGTGTGCGTTTCTCCCCGGGATTTGAACAGTTTCCCGCGCACTATCATTTCAATCTTTTTGCCTTGCACTTCTTCTCATGATCCGCATCATCGGGGGTTCACACAAGGGAAGAAAAATTTCCGCGCCGAAAAATCTTCCGGTCCGCCCCACCACGGATTTCGCGAAAGAAGCGTTGTTCAATATTCTCCGGAATAAATTCGACTTCGAAGAAATTACAGCGCTCGATCTATTCTGCGGCACGGGAAACATCAGCTACGAAATGGCGTCGCGCGGAACAAAAGACATTACGTGCGTAGACATTGACGCCGGCTGCATTCATTTCGTGAAACAAACTGCGAAGCAATTTGAATTCGATGCCATTCACGCGTCCAATTACGATGTGTTCAAATTTCTCAGAAAACAAACCCGTCAGTGGGATTTCATTTTCGCTGATCCTCCGTTTACACACAAACAAACCACTGAAGTCCCCGGGATCATTTTCGAACACAACCTGCTCAAAGAAGACGGATGGCTGATTGTGGAACATCCGCCGGGCACAGTATTTCCTCCTGGACTACCGTTGGTGGAGATGCGGAAGTATGGGAAGGTGAACTTCGCGATCTTCGGGAAGAAATAAATTCAAAATTCAAAGATTGGGAATTCAAACATTCGCACTTTCCTCGCGTGGAGGACGTGCGAATGTTTGAATATTTGAATTTCGAATCCCCTTTTTTTAGAACTTTACCCAAACCTCTTCCATGCAAAAAATTGCCGTATTCCCCGGTTCATTCGACCCCATCACACGAGGACATGAATCCATCGTGAGACGCGTACTTCCGCTTTTCGACCAGGTGATCGTCGCCATTGGAGTAAACAGCCACAAGCAATATTACTTTTCACTGGAAAAACGCAAAGCGTGGATTGAGCATACCTTCAAGGATACCAACCAGGTGATCGTTGAAAGCTTTACCGGGCTCACAATAAACTACTGCCGGAAGATGAATGCTAAATTCATTGTCCGTGGCTTGCGCACAACCACCGATCTCGAGTTTGAAAAAGCCATTGCCCAGATGAATAAATCGATGGCCGACGACATTGAAACCCTGTTTATTTTGCCTACGCCCGAACTTTCCGCAATAAATTCGACAATTATCCGTGATATAGTACGGAATGGCGGAGATGCATCGCCGTTTGTTCCGGAGGGAATTGATCTGAAGCTGTAACCCGGCATACATTTTGGGTTATACCATCTGAATTGGGATTGTACACTTATGAAAAGAATCATTTTTGTTTTCGTTTTGCTGTTTTCATTGCCCGGTCTCCGCGCGGAAAACTGCATTATTTACGGACGCGCCGCACAGGGTTCGGGTGCCGCAGTGGATGTGTACATGATTGATGATTACATCACAAACACAGAAACGCGGCTCGGCGGGGTCATTGCCGGCGACAGCGGAAAATTTTCCATCGCTATTGATGTGAACGAAATTACCTGGGTATTCCTCAAGTGTGAAAACCTCTATGGATTTGTTTTCGCTACGCCCGGAAAAAAGACCGAAGTGTTTTTTCCTGACCGCGACCCCGATTATCATGTAAGCGCAGAAACGCAATATGAAGTTCCGATCATCATCTGGACGACCGATTCCACGGACATGAATTTCCTGGCATCGGATTACAACGACAAATTCAATTTTTTCTGGGGCGATTCTACCAGCAACCGGTATCTTGAATTTGTGTCGGGTCAGTCGGCGGAAGTGCTGGATACCTTTCACAATCAAATGACCCGGCACTACCGTTGGGTGAAAAATCCGTATTTCCATACATGGCTTGAATACGGTTTTGCATCTATGGAAAATGCGACTTTCCAAAGTGAAAACCGGACCGGCGATCGCTATCTTGTGAACAAACCCATCCAGTACCACAACCACGAGTACATGGGTTTCTTCAATACCTTTTTCAAAGATTACGTGTACCGCTGGTCCATGAAAAAACAAGGCGAGCGGATTTATTCGGCCATCAACATCAAGGTGAGTTACGACAGCGCCATGTACGCGATGCGGAATCTTCCCTGGCTGAAAAATGATACGCTCCGTGAACTCGTCTTGCTCAAAGGACTGACCGAATTGTATTACGTGATGTCCTACGATCCGCGTAACGTAATTGCGGTGGCACAACAGGTGAGTATCGTGAGCAAGATCAGCGAACACCGGCAGATTGCGCGCAACATCGTGGCCATGTTTACCAAACTGAAAATCGGTTCACCTGCACCGCTGTTCAATGCGGTAAATACGAAGGGAGAATCTTTTGAGCCGCTTACGCAATACAAAGGCAAATTTATCTACCTGTTTTTTTACGCGAGCTGGAATGTTAATTCGGTCAATGAACTTCGCTACATGGCCGAACTTCAGAAAAAATACGGTAAGCAAATTGCGTTTGTGAGTATCTCTGTGGATGAAGACACCACAGCGTGGAAAAAATTCATGAAGGCCAATCCGAAGTACAACTGGATGAACCTTCATTACGATTTCAATTCGAAAATAAAAGAGGATTACAGTTTGTTCGGTGTCCCGGTTGGATTTTTAATTGACCCGGAAGGCAAATTTTATGCTTCACCTGCAGACAACCCTTCCGGCGACCTGGAGTACTTGCTCCACCGTGTCGCTTTTCCCACGAAAGCGCCGCTGATCAAACCACAGGATAAGTAAGTTCAGGCATAATAACCATGGCGTATGAGAATTAACCACGGCGACGCGGCGTCACGGCGCATGACTTATGGGCTTCCCGCGCGACACGGCGTTGGAAAATATCACTACGTGATATCATTTCATAAACAGTTTTTCTATTGGGCGTCAAATTGCGTAGCAATTTGCACCGCGCCGTGTCGCGCGGAAAACGGTTAAGCAACACGCCGTGACGCCGCGTCGCCGTGGTTATTTTTTACCGCAGATTCAGCAGTTAGCATCAAGGTGACACCAGAAATTCTTTGAGCAGCTTAGAGTCTTAGTGCCTTAGTGGCAAAAATTCCTTAAAAGCATAACCCGAGCTCAGCCACCACTTCCTCCACCGACAGATAGGTATTTTCCATAGCCTCTGCCACCTGCTTCTCATCCATCCACTCCACCCGAGTAATACCTTCTTCAACCTGCGGGGTCAGTTTTTTCGTATCGTCCGATCTCATTTCGTACCACCACGTTTTTTTCAGGATGAGTTTGTCGTCCTTCTTGTAGGTGTGATACGTTGGCGTTAATTCCCGCACGATACTCAAACCGGAAATCCCACACTCCTCTTCCACTTCGCGAACCGCCGCAACTTCCGGTGTTTCTTTCTTTTCGATTTTTCCTTTGGGCAGGTCCCATTTCCCGTCGCGGAAAATCAGGAGCAGTTTTCCATCTTTATTCCGCACAGCGCCGCCTGCCGCTTCGATCAGTTTACCAAGTTTCTCAATTTTTAACAGCAGGCGTGAAGGGTCGGCGTGAAGTACAATTACTTTCCTGAAAAACACCGCTTCCGAGTGGGCGAGGTCGACCAATACGGACAATGTATCGACTGAATCGTAATTAACTACTAACGTTCCCGGTGTATTCGCCGCATCACCTGCGTCCGGCATGAGCTCGAAACGCCTGTTGTTGATGAAAACTTTATACATTTGCTGCATATGCTTACGAACGCCGGGACGGCTGCGAAAGTTGCAGAATTTCTTCTTCAGATCAAAGCGGTCAGATTGCAGCCTACAGAACCTTTTACATGGGCATCGGGATGGAAGTCTCCGATTTATTGCGACAACCGGAAAACGCTTTCGCATCCGCGCATCCGCACATTCATCCGCCAGAAATTTGTGGAGGCCATCAACAATTCATTTCCAAAACCTGATGTCATTGCCGGTGTAGCTACGGGCGCTATTGCACAGGGCGTTTTGGTTGCTGAAGAAATGGGATTGCCTTTTGTGTACGTACGGCCGGAACCTAAAAAACACGGACTCGGCAACCTGATCGAAGGAGAAATTACCAAAGGCCAGTCGGTTGTGGTTGTTGAAGATCTGATCTCCACCGGTGGCAGCAGTCTCAAAGCGGTTGAAGCTTTGCGTGAAGCCGGTTGCGAAGTGAAAGGAATGGCCGCAATCTTTACTTACGGCTTCCCGGATGCAGAAGAAAATTTCCGCAAAGCAAATGTTCAGCTCGCTACGTTGTGCGATTACAGTTCGCTTATCCGCCAGGCACTGAAAGATAACCTTGTTGCAGAAAGTGAACTCGAACAACTCGAAGCGTGGCGGAAAAATCCTGCCGCGTGGGGGAAATGAATTCCGGTTTTCAATTCTCAATTTTCAATTTAACCCATTGAAAATCGAGAATTGAGAATTGAAAATACTTTTTGAATATGACACATATTGCCACAGACAAAGTAAATATTCCGCAAACAGCTGAGAAGGCGTTTACATTTCTTTCTGATTTCAACAACTTCAAATCGCTGATGCCTCCGCAGGTAACCAACTGGCAGTCTACAGAAGACACGTGCAGTTTTACCATCAACAACATGGCAACGGTGGGAATGAAAATTGTTTCGAAAGAACCGTTTTCGAAAATTCACATCAAGTCCGACGGAGGAAAAGTCCCTTTTGAATTTACACTCGACGTGCTCATTACACCCGATGGCGATGCGGCAAGCATTGGCCAGCTTGTGTTTGATGCAGACATTCCGATTTTCCTTCGCCCGATGGTAGAAGGCCCGCTGGGGAATTTCTTCAATCTCCTCGCAAAGAAGATGGCGGAGATTAAGTAAGATGGCCTGGTAGTCTGCTGTTAGTTGCGTAA
>DATHKF010000755.1:0-5481 GCA_035489505.1 Bacteroidia bacterium
TTTCGATGCCGGATAGCGGCGACGTGGATCTCTACGGGACGAATGTCGTGATCAGTGGCTCAACGATAGAAATGAGTACGCTCAGCGCATCAACCGTTCCTGTCGTAAATTCTTCAAGCAAGATTATTTCTTCATCAGTCACACCAACTGAACTCGGATATCTTTCCGGCGTTACATCTGCAGTGCAGACACAACTCACTGCCAAGTTGCCGCTTGCAGGCGGAACGATGACCGGTGATCTGATCCTGAACGCAGATCCTTCTGTTGACCTTGCCGCGGCTACAAAACACTACGTCGATAGCCTGCTTGGTGCCATTGAGAAAAAATCGGTGGTACCGTTTACGTTCGACCAGGTTTACCTGACTTCCTCATCGACATTTGTCAGAATTCCTCTGGCAATTACACTTCCGATCGCAGCCGACACTTACACCGGCACCACCACCATAAGCGGTAACCTCCATATCGATTATCGCATTACAGATCCGTCACTTTCAGGAAGAGTATCCCTCGTGGAATGGAATGCTACCGACGGCCCACTTTCTCCGATTATTGATTCGACTGTTCCACCAACGGACAGTGTCTGGACGAAATTAACGCTTGGGCCATTTACACTTCCTGATCCACCTCAAACATTGACCCTGCTGATGCTTGTGGATCCGGGTACGCAGATCGAAATTGAAGCAGCTACGTTAATTCTTACATATTCTTAGTCATGACCAGAACCACTGAGCTTTTTGAAAGGCCATTCATGCTCACAGGAGAGCAGACTGATCCGAGGGACCGGATCTTCACTACGCTGACCCACGAACTCCTCGTCACCAATACCAACGGCACACCTTCTGTTAGAAATTATTACATGGCCTATGACCCGAACGGCAATCGATTCAATTCCCTTGCAGTGAGGATCACATATACTTATGAGCAACAACCTTTTGTAAGGCGAATGGAAGTTACCGAGTGGTTTTATGACGATGGAACCATAGGTGCAACGCGGGAAACATACCAGGTGACACAAATACTGTAATGAGAAATCAGAAGAGATGATTGATCTGGCGCTTGAATTTTTAACACAACAGGTAAATGATTACCTGAATCTAAAGAACCTTCCTGTATCAGGAACCGTTCCGGAAATTGTGTTAACCAATGTTGCCGCAGAAGATGGTAACTGGGCAATTCCTCCGAGAACGCTGGGCCTTTCGCTGATCAATATTGAAGAAGACCGGGTGAACATGGACCAGACTACCACGC
The DNA here is from genome assembly GCA_035489505.1 of Bacteroidia bacterium. Lineage (GTDB taxonomy): Bacteria > Bacteroidota > Bacteroidia > Palsa-965 > Palsa-965. Next base: position 1,249 of record DATHKF010000755.1, read on the forward strand.
ACCGGAATATGAATGGCGATGTTGAACATTACAACCCGGAAATAAAACTCAACCTGTACATCCTGGTTAGCGCAAACTTTGCTTCCGGTGATGCAGGTGGAAGTACCGGTACCACAGGAGTTTATTCAGAAGGCCTGAAACAACTTTCGTATGTCATCAGTTTCTTCCAGGGAAAGTATGTTTTCACTACCGATAACTCTCCCATGCTGGATCCTTCAATCAAAAAACTGATTGTTGAATTGTATTCTTCTTCATTCGAACAGCAATACAATTTCTGGACAGTGGTGGGAGCAAAATATCTTCCGTCTGTTTTATACCGCGTACGCATGCTTGTTTACCAGGAACACAGAGTACTTGACCAGCAGGTTCCTGTTACCAATATTGATCTCCAAACTACGGGAAATTAGAACATGAGTTCTACGATATATAACAAAGCCTTCGAGGCGGAATTGTCGCACGCATTCTACGTGTACACTGACGCACCTTTGAACAACGAGTTCAAGGTGAATAAGGACATCACGATCGTTCCCACCATCGAATGCAAAGAACTCATGCGCCAGGGACGTATACGGTTTGTTCCTACACTGAAAGGGTTTACAACATTCTACCAGGCGTACATTGACGGAAACGGTAATCAGCAGCCTCTTGTTAAACTTCCGAATGGAGTTGAGTTCACATTCGCAGTTTTCCTGGATCCTGCAGCCATCAGCCTTTTCCTGAATGTTACCGATCTGGATATCGCCCCAAAAACATACAGCGCAGGAAAGTTTTTGATGCTGGAGCAAACCATTAACGATGCAACGCCACCGCCTCCTGTAACTTCTGCATTGACCGCTTCGCTGGCGAATTCCTTGAGAGGTTCACTTTTCACTTACAGCTTCCAGTCAAGCGTGCCCTTGTACACCGGCGATGCAGAAGTGGTGGTTTCATTGGGTGTAAGTGATGTATTGATCATCGAAGGCATTCCTTACAATCCGATCACCAAAGGGTACAGTGTCGAAATTAATTTGCGGGACCAGCCGAAAGGGTTTTACACATTGAAGGCGTATGACAACACCGCCACTGAAATTGATTCAAATGATTTTTACGTCGATGCAGACCTTGCGGTGAACAACGCTTTTGGTCTCATTAAAATCAAGTACACCACCGTCGATCGCCTGTATGATACCACATCAGATGTGACCTCGTTTACCGCATTCCAGTATGAGTTTGATGTTCGTGAAGTTTTGTGGCGTTATTATATCGTTGCCGCAAACCTCGACAGCGCATTCTTCGCCGCGTTCGATCTGAAAGTGATTAAAGTGGGAGGAGCCTATACATTTTTTGCTTCTTATCCGGGGACTCCTTTCTCACAGGCAAACGGAAAGCCGGATCCTGCTGTAGCTATAAATGGAAAAGCCACAGTGATCCTGCAATCAACCGCACCGATTCCGTACAGCGAGGGAGCGCAACTGGAATTCGACTTATGGAAAAAAGCAATTATTGGAGGTGCAGAAACAAAAATGATCAGCAACCTTCCAAACCCAAACGCGCAGGGTATTGATGCGGATCAATGGGGTGCAGCACAAACGCCTCCGACAATAACGCCAGGCATTTCAGAAATTTTCGTATTTGTATAATCATGGACAAACCCGGAGTGAACAGCAGCTGAAGAAGTCAGGGAGAAAATCTCCCGCAGTTTTTATGTTCACACGAACACCAAAAATAACAAGACACAAACACAAACTAAATCACAAATAATATGGCAACTTATAAGACACCAGGTGTCTACATCGAAGAAATACCAAGACTACCGTCTTCAGTGGCGGCCGTACCAACTTCTGTACCGGTGTTTATTGGGTATACAGCAAAAGTTGAAGTCGACGGAGAAGTGATCACAGCATTCCCGACAAATCCCATTCGAATCGAATCACTTTTGCAATTCGAAACAATTTTTGGTGGGCCGAAGAATGAAACATTTGCTGTTACATTAACAGGGCCGGATGTAAATATTGCGGTCGCATCGACTCCGACTTCCTATCGGTTATACTACAACATGCTGATGTATTTTGGCAATGGTGGTGGACCGTGTTACATTATTGCAGCAGGTTCATACTCTACTTCAATTACCGAAGCTGGCTTAAGAGCTGGAATTCCCAAAGCGGAACAGGTTGATGAGATCACCATGGTCGTGGTTCCTGAAGCCATCATGCTCGGTACCCTCAGTGCACGACGCAATGTGTATAATGACATGTTAGCTCATTGCGCACAAATGCAGGACCGCTTTAGCTTGATGGACGTTGAAGTAATCCTTTCCGGACCTAACACGATCCAAAATGATGCTGACCAGTTCAGAAATTTAACTGTAGGGGCAAATAACTTAAGTTATGGTGCCACATATTATCCTTCATACAAACCATCGTTTCCGTTCAGCTACATTGACACGGGTGTTACAGTAACCGCCACAGCTGCTAATTTACCAGCCAGCGTGAAATTGTTTGGAGCGACGACCCTTGACGTGATTAACTCTGGTACAACAGCTGACGTTGCAATTGATCTTTCAGCCTTTACTTTTCCGGGAGTTGCCCTCGACACATTAACAATCAACAGTATACCATTCGATCTGACACTGTATAATGATGTGGGGGAATTGTACGATGCGCTCGTTGCCGACGCAGTTTTAGGTGCTGCATTAAATTTCGCTTTTGAAGACATGCCAGTCGGCATAATTACGCTCACTGCGGCTGTACCGGGTACACAGATTACGTTCGCAAAAGCCATCGCTACACCAGCAGAAATAGTGTTCAGTCCGGCATCCAGTCCACAAACAGGACTTGCACCTGATAAAGTACTTTACAATAGAATCAAAGCAGCGGTTGATGGATATGCTATGGAACTCTATCCCTCTGCAATGATGGCTGGCGTTTATTGCGCGGTTGATACTGCGCGTGGCGTATGGAAAGCTCCTGCAAACGTTGGAATAACATTGGTGGATTCTCTCAATCGTACAGTCAAGAACGCAGACCAGGAGAACCTGAACGTAGATCCTACGTCCGGCAAATCGATCGATGTGCTTCGCGATTTCCCAGGTCGTGGCCTGCTTGTGTGGGGCGCAAGAACTATGGATGGCAACAGTAACGAATGGCGCTATATCAGCGTCCGCAGAACGTTCCTGTTCATCGAAGATTCCTGTAAGAAAGCAACCATGTTTTCTGTATTCGAGCCGAATGATATGAATACATGGCTTCGTATCCAGGGAATGATCAGCAGTTTCCTCACTACAATCTGGCGCGATGGTGGATTGGCTGGTGCAAAACCGGAACAGGCCTTCTTCGTGAAAGTTGGCCTTGGCCAAACGATGACTGCGCAGGATATCCTGGAAGGACGTTTGATTGTTCAGATCGGCTTAGCCGTGGTTCGTCCTGCTGAATTCGTTATCCTCCGGTTTGAACACATGGTTCAGACATCTTAATTCTTAATCACATTCACAAGCTAAAACGATAAACAAATGGCTTCATTAAGCACTCTAGCAACTCCCGGAGTTTATATCCGCGAAATATCAACACTGCCCGCCTCCGTTGCGCCGGTATCTACGGCAGTACCCGCATTTATCGGTTACACCGAAAAAGGCCCATCAGCGCCCACGCGTATAACTTCCATGATCGAATACAATGAGATTTTCGGTGGGGCTTTTAATGAAAGTTATGAAGTGGATATCACCGATGGAGACGTATTGGCTTTGTCCGCGTCCGATTCTCCATACATCATGTATTACCACTTGCTGATGTATTTCGGCAATGGTGGAGGTCCTTGTCATATTGTTTCTGTAGGAAACTATAACTACACGACGCCTGCAATTGATGTGGACGATTTCTACGACCTCTCAGATCCTACAGTAGGTATCGGTCAGGCAGAATTGGTGGATGAGGTTACCCTGTTGGTAGTTCCGGAAGCTGCTGAACTGAGCGCGTCCAATTACAGGGCCGTAAACGATGCCCTCCTGGCGCAATGCAATAAGTTGAAAGACCGGTTTACAATTATGGATGTAAACAGTACAGGAGACCCAAGCGCAGATGCCCTTGCTTTCAGAAACAGCAACGTAAGTGCAAACTTCCTGAATTATGGCGCTGCATATTATCCTCCACTGGATACTATTCTGAAAAGAGCTTATTCGGCAGATGATGTTTTGATCGATGATCAGAGAAGCGGTACTGATGATATTTACGCAACCGAACCGAATAATCGTCTCTCAAC
>DATHKF010000756.1:0-17666 GCA_035489505.1 Bacteroidia bacterium
CACGATACGCGATGGGTATTGGTAGAACCTGCGCCTTCACCGAAAATTCCGGACGCATGACCAAGCCTTTTTACGACGTTTTTGTTTCTCACGCCTACCAGGATCAGAACAAATTTGCCAACGCACTCGCGCTTGCATTAAAGAAGCAAGGACTCAAAGTCTGGTATTCCGGTTTCGAGCTGGTGCCCGGAACATCCATTTCTTCCACAGTAAATCAGGCCTTACACGAATCGAAATACGGCGTAATCATCGTCACCCCGGTGTATCTGACCCTGCCGTGGGCGATGAAAGAACTTAAAACCTTCTTTGCGCAGAAAACAAATCAAAAACGCGTGCTTCTTGTGCTTCATCAAATTTCGGTCAGTAAGTTCGGCAGCCAGTTACCTATGCTCACCGATCGACACGTTCTCGCTTCCCGGACAAGTGTATCGACAGTTGTCAAACGCGTGTTGCAGGTGATCAAGGAAAAAAAACCTTCCGAAAAAAAATCGGTGAATGCCCCGGCAAAGACGAAGTCATTGCAAGGAAAGAAGAAAAGTGAAAGTGTGGGTGTACACAATGCCGGCGTAATTGTCCTCGGCGGAAAAGCCGATCCGGAAAATGCCGATGACGGAAACATAACGATCAGGAATTCTAAAAAATAAACGGATGGATCATATCGAAGATTAAGACATGCAACTCAGCCATCATTTTATTCTTCAATGCACGAGACCATACGATGTTTTTATTTCTTATGCGGTAGAAGATAAAAATCCAGTTGCATCGGCGATTGTTTCCGCGCTGGAACAGAGAGGCCTCAGGATATATTTCGTGAGCGACAAACTTGCACCCGGCGTCTCTGTTCTGGACACGGTGTACGAAGGACTGGAAAATTCGAAATACTGTATTCCTGTCCTTAGCAGAAACTGTAACCGCACCTGGCCCGCCATCGAGCGAAATTTAATTCTCCGCCGGGAAAAAAAATTAAACAAACCACTCATCTTCCCCGTGCGGCACGGGATAACACCGGGTGAAGCGAGTGAACTGTTTCCGGAATTGCACGATCATTATGCCGAATCTACAGAACAAGGACTGGATACGGTCATAGAAAATCTGTACAACAGGATCCGAAAAAGAAAAAAAGAAGACCGCGCTACCTGTTGGCAACAGATTGCCGTTGTCTCGAGTTTTTTTATCCTGGTAGCTGTTGTTCTGCTGCAAACGATCACCCCATCGCGGCCCGATCTCCCATCCGCACAAACCATAGAAGATTTAATTACGCAGCGGGTTATCGAATTTCACCAGTATACCGAACATCAGCTTGCACAGAACCAGGTGAACCCAGTCAAAACGCTCATACCGCTGGATTCCATCAAGTCGGTTTATAACATGTACGATACGATGAGAGAATATGAACGAAATAATTATTCATTCACGAATGGTTGGGAAGAGATCAGCGGGCGTTCAAATATTGAACAACAGGTTTTTTCTTTACCCGATTCTCCCCACAGTGCTTACGGCATTGCTTCTGCATGCAATTGGCTTTTAGAGATGGATACGAAGAATTCAGTATTCCGCATTTCAGTGGCGTTTACAGATACCGTAAACGCCAGTCATCACGTTGATTCTGTTTTCTTCACAAACGACAACGTGCACGTATGGGTAAGTTACAGTCACTACATCCGTGTGGTCTTCTATTCGCTGACCTATTCACCCATCGACGATACCCGAAGACAATCGGTGCACATCCTCAGCTTCAAACCGAAAGAAGAATATATTCTGAACAACAGCACGGGCACGTGGAGGCTTCAGGAGGTAAAATAGGCCATTCAGAAAGCCAGAACGGGGATTCAGAAAACTTCTTTCCGGGTTTACATGCGCTTCATCACTTTTGAGCATGCGTAGTTTACCCCGCTTCCATTTTTTTGCGTGCGTCCTGCTGATTGGCCTGCTCGTGGTTCAATGTGGTTCTGCAAGTAAAAATTCGAACAAATCGCCGGTTGACGCCGGCGACTCAGCCGCGGTTATGGTGTACGTTACGCCCACAGGAAAAAAATACCACCGGGAAGATTGTGGAACGATGCGCAAAAGCAAAACTGCGTTGACAATGAATGAAGCTGTTGAACGGGGCTATGGAGCATGCAAGGTTTGTAATCCGCCGGTAATAAACTCCACCGGTAAGTAAAAAAAATCTGACGAGCACTATTCAATTTTAAAATGACCGAAACACCCGCTTACGACGTCTTCATCTCTCACGCTTTCGAGGATAAAAATTCCTTTGCCAATGAATTGGCCATGGAACTGACCAAATCAGGTTTGAAGGTCTGGTATTCGGGATACCAGTTGAAACTGGGAGACAGTATTGCCGGAAGTATAAACCAGGCGCTCAAAGGCGCAACATTTGGCATTGTTGTTATTAGTCCGATCTATCTGAAAAAGCAGTGGGCGATGAATGAACTGAATGCGCTCTTTGCGCAGGAGACCGAGCAAATCCGGATACTTCCTATTCTTCACAATATTACCGTTGAGGGAATCAAGGAACACTTCCCGATACTGGCCGATAGATATACCATTTCCTCTGAAGCCGGTATGGATACCATTGTGAAAAAAGTCTGGCAGGCGATGGGTGCGCAAAACAGAACCGACCTCAGACCTCCTTCTGCTCCACCAAAGGTTGAGCAATCCGCTGACAAAAACAATTCTTCAAAAAGTAAAAAGAACAAGACAGGAACTTCCACTCATACCAATGTCAATAAAAATTCCAACAGTGTTACTGTAAATACCGGCAGCAGCAAAATTGTGATTCTTATCATCTGTCTGCTTATTGCCGGTCTTGCACTGATTTATGCGCTCGCCGAAAATACTCAAGGCACTCCACCTTCAATCAATAATAGCAATCTCGTTCAACCAGACTAAGTTCACCTCAAGCCCTAACCTCATGAAAAAAACACTTACACGATCGATTATCCTGGCTGCCGCAATGTTTAACCTTCTTCTATTTGACGGATGCAACAAAGATGAAACGCCACAACCCACGGTCGAATCGCATACCTTTTCAGTAAGCACCTGGAGTTGGAATTCGCCACACTACTATGTAAATCTGGCCGTTCCCGAATTGACTGCCGACAATATCAACACTGCAGGCGTCATGGTTTATTACAGTGCAAATCCCGGAACATGGGTCTCGGTACCTTATACTGTTTACGGCACGATACACGATTACCACATCGGATTTCTATACGCCGCAGGTACCGTTGAAGTAACCTGGCTTTATGATGGTGCAAGTTCCGGAGACGACCCTAACACATACTATGGAACAACGGTCAAGTGTAAAGTGGTGGTGGTTCCTTCATCGTTGAGGGAGGCTAATCCTGATTTGAATTGGGATAATTATGCGGCGGTGAAAGCAGCACTGCAATTGGAAGATTAACGAACAAGAAATTCAAAATTTCAAAGCGTTCCGATAACCGGGCGCTAATCGATTTGCGTTGACCCTATGCAAACAATCCCGGAAAAAATTCCCGGGATTGTTTGTTCATCTCTTCAATTAATATTCAAAAGCACGCACCTCCTACTCCCTCACAAACCTCTCCGTCCTCACCTCTCCCCCACTCATCACCCTCACAAAATAAATCCCTTCCGCCCATTCGGAAACATCCACCTGCTCTGTCTCCGCTGAAGTTGTCTTTGCCATCATCAACTGACCTGCCGCATTGTATATTTCTATCACCGCATTTTCTTCTCCGAAGGAGTCCTCACGGACAGACGCATTGAGTTGTATCGTAAGCGTTGTCTGCGCCGGGTTCGGGAAAAGCTTCACCTGAAACAATGTTGTTTCAATGGCCGCTTCTTCTTCTCCCTGGCGGAACGACACGCCATTCGTTGCACGATAACGCCACACGAAACTGTTCAGCGTGCCCGCCGTGGATGTGAGCGGTGAATTGAATGCAATATCATCTTCCATTTGTCCCGTGCCCATGTAAGAACCGTTCACGTAAACCCAGTTACCAAACGTGGCGATCCGCGCAGGCTTCATGAGTTGTGTTACGTCACTGCCCATGTACGAATGGTTCTGCCAAAATGTTGGACCGGTGTATACTCCGGTGAGACTCATTTTTACCACGTAGATGTGATTTTTCATTGGAACAGCCGTGGGCATAACGGTGTTGTCGATTTTGAAAATCGAACCGTTACTCCATGTTCCTGTGAAATACAAATCGTTTCCGGTTCCGGTAACGTCGTGACCAAAAGCAATTCCATCGCTGCTGATGGTGCGTCCCCAGTTCAGACTTGCGTTCGGATCCAAACGAATGGCGTAAGCACAACTTGAACTGCCATTTCCTGCCATGGGAACTGTTGTTCCAAAAACTGCAGTGGTTGCACCGGTGTACGTACCTGTGATCACCACACCGCCACCGACACACTGAACACCCGCACCGGAGGAACTCGAAGTGCCCGCTGCTGTAGGCTCGAATCCGGCTGCGAAAGCAAGCGACGGAGTAACATAACCAAGATCATTCAGCGCACAAACAAATGCTTCGTACACTCCTGTAGGAGTTGTTGCGAACGGAGTAAGAAGTGTGTTCCAGAAAATATCGCGATCATACGTTCCTGTTACCGCAACGCGTGATCCCGCACTATGAATATCGATCACCTGCGATGAAGGCGATCCATGCAAAGGAACAATCCAGACATTGGTGAATGCGGCAGGGAACGCAAAGTCATACGCATAAATGCGCACACGGTTATCGCCGCTCAATGCGGTTTCGTTCACCGCTACATACACGCGATCTTTTACAACACCGGTCGTGAGGGTGATTTGTCCGATATTAATGTGCGCCGAGTTATGAATGTAGGTCATGTCATCAGGAATTGTAGTTACGCCGACCAGGCAACCGTTGTAATTGTATGTGGCAATAAAAATTCCGGTGCCGGAAATCGCGATCGGTGCCGGACATGGAAGTCCGCCGCCGGGAGCAACACCACTGTTGAATGTGCAAGGTCCGCGGTAGCGCCCGGTAATAAGTACGCGACTGATGTTGTTTCCAACATCCATGGAATGCAAGGTCACGAATCCTGTTCCCGTTGCAGTGGCACGTGCAACCCACTCAAGTCCTCCGCAGTTGTCGTACTTGGCGAGGTATGAGCTTTTGGTTCCGCCACCGAGTACTGTTACGGTTTCGAACTGTGTACTTTGATCGAACACTCCGGCCGAATAGATGTCGCCGTGCTGATCGACATCCACTGAAACTCCGTTATCAAAGGCAACTGTGTTGGTTGTTGTTTTGGGCCACTCACTCGTGAGTACAGGTCCGGCCTGCGCATCAATATTGTTTGGTAAACCTTGCCGGCAGGAATTTCCGGCTGTGCCTACATTGATTGTATTGGCACTGTACCCGATGTTCGAGCAACCAACATTATTGGGAGTACCAATGACATCGATGTTCACCGAACCGTAACGCGTTCTGAAAATTCTTCCATCGGGTGTGAGTTGAAGTTGTGTATTAAAAGATGAAGTAAAGGGAACCGGGCTATTAAAATCGCAGAACGGCGGAGGAGTGAAAGGAGCGCAATGAATGTTGGCCAGGTTGTATTGACGGAGGACTTCGTCGCCGGGAATCGGTCCGGGTTGTGCAGGATAAGAACCGCAAACATACAGCACGCGCGAGTTTGGACTGAACGAAGAACCCATCGGCGCATAACCTGCCAGCATGGCCAACGTCTGAAGAAATTCAAACTTACCGGAAGCTGCTTTGAACCGGTAGAGATTGGTGTTGCCCGAAGTGGAAGACATGCGATTGGTAATACTCACGTATTGTCTGTCGGGCGAACATTTGATTTCATTGAAAACATTGTTTCCTGTTACAACATCGATCGAATAGTTGGCATCGCTGATTACGGGATCAGGACTAACACCCGATGGTGTTACCTGGTACGCATAGATACTGGTGTTCGTGGCGCCGGCAGGTTGATTGGGTGGAAGCGGTGAGCTGATCCACGCTGCGGCCGTTACGATTGGTTTCACGATGATCCAGAAATCGACACCATTCGCATGGGGAATCGCAGTAAGTCCTTCCGAAGTAAATGAACCTGATGTGCCGGCAGTTGTACCCATACGCGTTACAGTGCTGAGTGCGCCGGTGGTTGTGTTATACGTGTAATACGACAATCCATTATTGACATCCGGTGGTATCGATCCTTTATCAGACACCGTGAAAATATAGAACTCGTCAGCGCCACCGCCGATCTTCGGAAGAATCAAAACACCTTGTGTGCCACCTCCTGCGTTGGGATTTCCATTGAGACAGTTCGTGCAACTATTCGCTGGAGTGACAGCGTTGTATATACTTTTGCCATCGGTGTAAAACATCAGGTTACCGGAAGGGTTGCACCACGACGCGGCGTCCTGGATCGATGTACTCAGGGGAGCAGGTGTAAGCGGTCCGGGTGCGGAGAAATTAAAACTGGCGTGCCAGCCAAATGTCCACTGGTTGTATTGCTGTGCGTGAAGACCTGTTGCGAGCACAAAAGCGGTAAACAAACTCAGTTTGAATTTCCGCGTTGTACTTAAAAACGTGTTGCGCATCGTGTGTGATTTCTTTTCCATGGGTTGCGTAGCGTTAATGAAATGTTCGAATTAAAAATCCGTCGGAGAATGATGCCGGAGAATGTTTTAAAAGTAATCGCACAGCTTGCGGAGAAAAGACATTGTAACCAATGCGCACAGATGCGTAACCAACGGTAAGGTGTGTGGAACGAGGAGCGCATTTTGAAGAAGAGCGCGATAAATGCTTCTGGAATGGAAAACGGTTGAAACCGTTTGCGAACACTGGTATATCCATTGCCAGGAACTTAAGCCCCCGGCAATGGTAGTGATTGATTGTCCAACCGCTTAAGCGGTTTTCAGAAACACCTCATAACTCAACTGAGATAGTACCCAAAAATAATGCTGCATACAGAAAGCCCATTCTTTTCTTATTTTTATCACCCGATCAACCCGGCCTGGAATGAAACTGAGAACGCTTATTGTAGACGATGAAGTGCCGGCGCGGGAGAATCTGAGGCTTTTACTCAATGAGTATTGCCCCGAAATTGAAGTGGTTGGACTGGCCGATTCTGTGCAATCGGCTCAGAAACTCATCAAAGAATTATCGCCCGAAGTTGTTTTCCTGGATATCAGCATGCCTTCGGGAACAGAAGGTTTTGATCTGCTCGACTCACTTCCCGAAAAGAATTTTCAGATCGTATTTGTTACGGCGTATAAAGATTACGCGCTCCGGGCTTTTCACGTCAATGCCATCCACTACATATTAAAGCCGATCGACATCGACGATCTGAAAACGGCCGTAAAAAAACTGGTAACTAACCAGGAATTGTTCCGGAACAATAAGGAAAACCTGAACAGCTACATCCGGTCGCTCGAAAACCTGACGAAAAGCATGAACCCCGATTCGCCCCTGCAGCGGATCACCATCAACCATGCAAAAGGTTTTAAAATTGTAGACCCTTCCGACATCATGTACCTGGAAGGTGAAGGCAATTACACGAAGATATTTTTCTCCGACGGCACGCAGTATGTCGACACGCGTTCGCTGGGTATTTATGAAGACATCCTCGATCCTAAAAAATTCTTCCGGATCCATAAATCGCACATCGTAAACGTGCTTTGCGTGAGCGAATTCCTGAATGCAGAAGGTTCTTTTGTGGTGATGAAGAATGGCGCACGGTTGGTTATTTCGCGGCTGAGGCTGGCCGGTTTCCAGGAACTTTTCCGGCGATAAGATGGTGTGGGGAAATGGCCACTAAGGCGCTAAGGCCCGAAGCAACACAAAGTTTTGGTATACCCAAATTGCCGCTAAGGCACCAAGACTCTAAATCACACAAAGGTTCATGCTCTTTTGTGGGTGGTGTCTCAGTTTGAGCATTTGATATTTTGACACGGCGGCACGGCGCATTTTTACGGCATTTCTTATTCTAAGCCCAAGCGCTCACGGCGAGATAACGGTTACGCGCCGTGAGCGCCCGGGCTTAGAACGGGTTTCGTGCTTCTTTTAGCGCCGTGTCGCCGTGTCAAAAAGTAAAAGTGCGACACTACCCTTTTGCGACTTTGTAGCAAATGATCAATTTTCTTCGTGCTCCTTTGTGACTTAGTGCCTTCGTGGCAAAATCACTCCGCCTTCACGGCAAAAAAAACTTCAATCAACATCCCATACATCTTGTACAGCCAGTGGCGCACTTGAAACAGTGGGGCGGTTTTACTGCTTTTCTTTAGCGAGCTTAGTTTTACCACTTAAACCTGACCCGACATGTTATCCCTGCGACAAATCCTGCTGTACAGCTGTGTGCTGTATTTGCTTTCCTATCCCGATCTCTCCGCCCAGCAGTACAGTTTTATAAATTACTCGATCGAAGATGGTCTGGCGCAGTCGCAGGTGCAAACCATATTCCAGGACGAGAAAGGGTATTTGTGGATGGGAACGTACGGAGGCCTCTCACGTTACGACGGCAAAAGCTTCGCGAATTATTCCAAGGAAGATGGTTTGCTCGACAACCGGATCAACTGCATCGTGGAAGGACCGAACATGGCCCTCTATTTTGGAACGCTGGGAGGAATAAACAAATTCAACGCGCATGCAAATGCCAATGGCGGACAGGAAAAAACGTTCACCAGCATTGCGCTCAAACCGGAACTTTCCAAAAACCAGGTTACTGCAATGGCGGTGGACAAGCAGGGTAATTTGTGGTTGTGTACAGACGGCATGGGCGTGTGCAGGTACAACGGTGTGTCGTTTGAGTATTTCAACGAAAAAAATGGATTGATCAATGATTATGTGCGCACGGTGTGCATTGACAAAAACGGGAACGCGTGGTTCGGCACGCGCGGTGGTATTTGTTACTACGATGGAAAACAATTCGTCAAAATTGATCCTTCCATTGCGCAGCCGCACAACGTTTCGCAGATCATCAAAGACAAAGACGAGAACCTGTGGTTTTGCACCTACGGCGAAGGCATTTTCAGGTACGATCCTTTGGCTGCGCTGAAGTCGGGCCCGGAAACATTTACCAATTACACCGAAAAAGACGGACTGATCCTGAACTGGATCCGTTCTGCTACACAGGATGCGAGCGGAAATTTCTGGTTTGCTTCCAAGAGTGGTGTGAGCAAATTTGACGGAAATACTTTTTTGAATTTCAATAAGAGCAACGGTCTCTTCTATCCGAACATCAATACCGTGATGCAGGATAAAGAAGGTAAAGTGTGGTTCGGTACCGACGGAAAAGGCGTGATGAAATTTACCGGCGAAACGTTTGTGAACTTTACCACGCACGACGGCTTGAGCAGCGACATTATTATGGATGTGACTGAAGACAGTCAGAATAATCGCTGGTTCTGCACGTACGGAAACGGCGTGTGCAAACAGGACCCGGTCACAAAAAAGTTTACCAATTACACGATAGCGGATGGCCTCAACAACAATGTAGTGTGGACCTGCGTGGCCGATAACAATAACAATCTTTGGTTCGGCACATCCGACGGTGTTTGCCGGTACGATGGAAAGCGTTTCATTCCGCTGCTGGATAGTCTTCCTGCAAAAATTGTGTATTCCATTTACCAGGATTCGCAAGGGAACATGTGGTTTGGAACAACAGCCGGTGTTTCGTTGTACGATGGAAAAAGCTGCCGGAATTTTATTTATGGAAAAGACAATATCGGCAGGAACATCCGGTGCATATTGGAAGACGATCAGCACAACATGTGGTTTGCGAGCAGCAACGGTGTTTACAAATACGATCCCAAAGGGGCAAGTGGAGAAACATTTGTCAACTACACCACCGAAAATGGTCTCAGCGATAACAACGTAGTGACCATTGTGCAAGACAGGATGCACAATTTGTGGATCGGCACGAGCAACGGCATCACGCATTACGACCCTTCGGCGGCGCTCAGGCCAGGCGGCAAAGTATTTTCAGGAATTTCAATCGATGAAAAATACAGCGCCAACAACGTCAACTTTATGTTGCTCGATGCATCGCAGCATTTGTGGTTAGGCACCAACAACGGAATTTATGAATTGAACACCGAAGCATACAGCGCTGACCAGAAAGCCGATTTCAAACATTACACCAATTACGAAGGACTGAGAAGCCTCGAGTGTAACCAGAATGCGGCTTACCAGGATCACGACGGAAATCTTTGGTTTGGTACTTCCGATGGAATTCTGAAATATTCCAGCAGTGGAAATGAAAGCGTGTACAAGGATCCGGAACCGCTGACACACATCACCAGTGTGCGATTGTTTTTACAGCCCACAGACTGGTCGGCATTCTCCGATTCTGTAGACCCGGTTACACAGTTGCCGCTCAATCTTTCCATCGATTACAAAAAGAAGTACCTCACGTTTGATTACATCGGCATCAGTCTCAACAATCCGGGTGCAGTACGTTACCGGTTCATGCTCGAAGGTTTCGACCAGGACTGGTCGCCGCCAACCGATGCAACCTTTGCTACGTATTCCAACCTGCCGCATGGAAAGTATACATTCAAAGTAATTGCATGCAACAAAGACAATGTGTGGAATACCGTTCCGGCTACATTCAGTTTTGAAATACTTCCTCCGTTCTGGCTGACGTGGTGGTTTTTCGCGCTGTGTTTCGTTTTTGTATCCGCCATCATCTGGCTCGTTTACCGCTGGAGGGTTTCTGTGATCAAAGCAAAACATCACACACAACAGCTGGAATACAAATCGCGATTGCTCGTGCTTGAACATCAAACGCTGAACGCGAGCATGAACCGGCATTTTGTTTTTAACGCGCTCAATTCCATTCAGTATTACATCACGAAAGAAAACAAAACGTTAGCGTCGAAATACCTCAGCAGCTTCGCCAAACTGATCCGTAAAAATCTCGACAGCTCTCTCAGCAATTTCGTTCCGCTCTCCGAAGAAATTGAACGGTTGAAACTCTACCTCGAACTCGAACACATGCGTCTTGAAAATAAATTCGAGTACCGCATAGACATCGAAGGCGACATTGATACCGAATCGATCGAGATACCACCGATGATGTTGCAACCGTACATCGAGAACAGTATCTGGCACGGCATTTTGCCCCTGGAAAAACCGGGTACCGTTATTATTACGGTCAAAGAAGTGGGCGATGAGATCATGTTCAGCATCGAGGACAACGGAATTGGTGTAGAAGCCAGTAAGGCGAAAAAGGCCGGAAAAGGAGAAGGTCACGTTTCGCGCGGAATGGAAATTACCAATGGGCGTATTAACCTGCTACGGGCGATGACCAACTCAGAATTGGCCGTTAAAGGCCCATTTGATGTGAAGAATGCGCAAAACGAGACCATCGGGACCCGGGTTGAAATTGTGTTGCCAATTAAAGCCTATAGTTAACCGCCTGTGCGGGGCATGCGGCCACCTGCCAAAATGTACCGTTAAGGGTTGGTTTCTCAAGAAACTTGTACTACTTTTATTATAGAGATCATGTATAGACAAATGACAATCGCAGGGAAAATAGCCGTTTTGGTGGGGTTTATGGCACTAGTTAGTTCGTGCCAGAAGGAAGATATGCCATCTCCTTCGGGTTGCCCTTCTCACCAGGAAGACGGTGCAAACATGAGAATTTCTGATCCGAATGATGAAGCCGGTACCACCGGTGGTTCACTCAAAAACGACGGACCTACCGTAGCCGCAGATTCTATTGAAATTGTTGGCGGCGGAGATGGTGATCGCGATGGCGGTGATGATATTGTTGGTGGTGGAGACGGTGATCGTGATGGTGGCGGAGTTGTTGGCGGCGGAGATGAAGGGCATGATGGCGGCAGGATGCAGAATCCGGGTGAGAAGCCGAAGTAAAAAGAGACTTAAATTTGTTGAGTGATAGAACTCCCGTGATGAAGATTGCGGGAGTTTTTTTGTGAGGTGATGATGATGTGTTAGCGCATCGATGTGTTCAATCCGAAAGAGTGAATATTATCCGCGGATGAAATATTTTGCAACAGACAGGTTTCAATTTCGAGGCAAAGTGGAAATGCATAAGAAGGTGGCGATTGGTAGATAAATTAAATCACTCACCCCCACAAATAGAGTTTCATGCACGCCCCTGCCATTTCAATGCTTCTTGAATAGCTCAAACCGGATTTACTGAACCGTTTTAAGTGCGTGCGTAACGTCGCGTTCATTCGTTCAATATGCACGGTAAAAATTTGTCACTCTTGTGAATTGCCCGGCCAATCAGACCGGGATCAAGGTTCAATCCGTCGGTATACACACGGGTTGGCGAAAGACCCAGTACTGTTTTTGTTACTCTGCCCATAACTTCCTTTGTTCTGCCACCGATTGAAAAATCGATGATGCAATGTGTCTTATTGTTGTATGCGTAAGCCAGGTAAATACCCTTTAGGCGGGCAATGGTTACGCTCATTTCATCCATCTGGTATTTTTGATTTGTCTCCATCGGTAAGAGCGGTTGCGCTTGTTGCGCGTATTTCTTTATGACCTTCACAACAGAAGAAGGCGACAAATCCAACAGGTCGGCAATATCCCTTATTCCACATGACCGGCTAATGTGCTTGACTATTCGTTTGCGATCCGTGTCATCGAAACGGTGATACCGATAAGCCATTTGCTGATACCGGCCACAGTTTTTGCAGCAGTAACGCTGGACGTTTTTTGCAAATCCTTTTTTGATGCACCCGGCGGAGCAGTACATGCAATTCATGGCGATCGGAGATAGTTCTCCAGAAAGAAAACTTTACTTCTTCAATTCTCCAATGGATAATTGATCAGCGCGTTTTTAGAGTTCACGAACGCGTTCCGAAAATTAATTCCTTGCGTAGACCCCGGCCCGTAGTGCAGGTGCAAGAGTGAACACTAAGGGTCTTGAAGCCCAGTGTTTACGGCCTCTTCAGAACTTTCAACAACAAAGGCGAGGTAAATTACCCCGCCTTTTGCGTATCAGAATTTATTAATAAATGCTGGCAATCAACCGTTTATGTTTTCAAAGTTGTTCCAGGTGCAGAAGTGAACACGACCAACGCTTGCAACAATTACAGCACACAGGCTTACGCACACTACTTACTTACTCTCACAAGTAGTTAGATAATATCTTTTAGCTTCATCATTACCTAACTCCCATGCCTTGCTCAAATCTTCGCACATTTGAGTTCGTTTGCCTATTTCTGCATAAGCATATGCGCGGTGTAAATAGATTAATGAACTATTCGGATCATACAAAATGGCCTGTGTGAAATCAGTTATTGCCAGGTCAAATTGCTTAGATTCATAATACGCTAAACCTCTTCCATGATATAAATCTCCTGAACCTTCAATCGCAATCCCATCGGTAAAGCCACTAACTGCAGAATCATAATAACCCATTCTCGCATACGTGTTGCCTAAATTATTCCAAGCCATGAGAAATGTGGTATCGGCTTTTATTGCCTTCTTAAAATCTATTATCGCTCTTTCATTCATTTTCAGACTAACATACAAACTTCCTCTATTGCTCAAAACAAGAGCTGAATTGGGATCCAATACTAGCGCCTTGTTATAGTCGCTTAGTGCGCCCGCCGTATCACCAGTAATTTTGCGGCCATTTCCACGCCAATAATACGCATCGAATGAAGCGCTGTCTCGGAATAACGCCTCATCCAGCAAAGAAACTGACTCGGTATACTTCGCCAAATGATACAATGCTACCGCTTTTCGTATATGACCCCAGGAATCACTGTTATCCACCTCAATAATAGAATCACAGACACCTATCGCCTCCGCAAAATTCTTATCCTTCAAGTGACTATTAACACGGGATTTTAATTCCTCCACAGATGGATATGTTGATCTCGCTCGTTCACCACAGGACAGACCCGTCAGGCAAATCATGATTATAAAACTGTAAGAAGCAAATTCAACAATCCTAATCCGATATTTCATATTAAATATTTTATACTCGCTGATCAATCAATTCTCTTTTTCAGTAGCAAAGCTTGCATGCGCGGCGAGAGTATTTTCCTTGTGCATCTGCAAGCGTTACCGTTAACACTTCGTGCGTACACTTCTGCAAGCCCTTACAGTTTGTTTTGTTGTGGTACGCTACCGACCCTTCACTGTTGCAGATGTAAACGTAGACTTCTGTTGTTTGCAGCTTGCCAACGGGCTGTGCTGAAGTTCCCATCAGCAGGCTGGCGGTGCAGACAAGCAAAAGAAAAAGGGAGTGTTTCATTATCTGACGGTGTCTCTACCAGTCGCTTTTGCACACCTGTTGATAATATCATTTAAGAGTGAATCACGCTCCCTTCTGGTTTTTGTTCCCATTCCTTCTAACTCTTGTTTTGTATATTTTGCGGTGACCTTTGCAACATAGCAGTCACAATAGCTCTGAGTTATTTCAGGGTATCGTGTGCTAATTGACAAAGACTGTTTACACTGTTGTGTATATGCGGCAATATCGGCTGCGGTGTACTCTTGTGATGGTGGTAAAGGAGAAGGTTTCTTTTGATTGTTTGAAAGATCAAAAAATAACCATACTCCATAGCTAATCACCCCTATAGTAACAATCGCTCCAAGTAACTTAAGGGTTCTATTATTCATAGAGTACTAAAATACTAAAACGCTCGATGATTTTGGGAAAATGAACCCTGAGGCTCTGTGGTTGTGGCGCTGGTGCTGGAGCCGGCTTCGCTGCAGGCTTAGGTGCTGCCTCGAATTGTCTATTAGCGATGACTGTATGTACTGTAGCTGATTGTTGTGCCATCGGGGCTAAAAAAAATATGCATCGCTTTAAAACTCCTTTCGCGAGTTCCAAAGAAATTCTTTCTCAAAAAAATCCCGGAGCAGTTTCCTGTCCGGGATTTATATGGATTTCTAAAAATATTTTTCGCAATTTCATACCATTTACATGGTGTTACAAGCGATATCCTCCCTCATACCTCGCTCAACGCTTGCAACAATTACAGCACACAGGCTTACGCACACTAGTTTGCCAGCCGGGCGCGCGGAGGTGTTCAGCAACAAGCCGGCGGTAGAGATGAGCAGAAGAAGGATGTAACGATCAATTTTCATTCACTGAAGTACTAATCAGAATGTTATCATTGTATTTTTCTACTTTCTGAAGACGTCCTTCTTCATCATAGTACTTCCAATTCCCATCCTTGTTACCCATAATATATGCGCCAACGTCCTTAAGTTTGCCGTTTAGATGGTAATTGTATTGACAGCCGTCATCAACAAAACGAATATCCTGATCAAGAGTAATCATTTTAAGGGGAGACGGGATATCAAAAGAATTAATAATTGCATACTGATACTTAGCCCAAAGAACGTTTTCCGAAGAAAAAATCCAATAGTACCTCCTCTTCCTTTTTACGTCAATATTGATCTTACTAAGAATAGAGAGTTTGGTTGGACTACCTGAGAAAAAAGTTAATGAATAAATTACGATAGAATCTATTTCGCCTTTTTTAAACCAGACCACTCTATCAAGACGTCCTTTAAAGAAGCCCTCTGTATAATGTATTGCGTATCCACCTTCACACTTCTTTCCATCATAATACCACTCTTTTTTATCACGCTGTTTTAGCAATGATGTATCAATGCCTTTTCCAACAAATGAAAACGTGTCTGTCTGACCATATGCTAAATCAGGCACTGAAAAAAACAACACAATCAAAAAGAAAACTTTCATTAGAATATTGTTACAGTATTAGTGACCGGTGCCGGTGGCCCATTCACAGTACTATTCGCAGCCTGTTGTGCCCCCTCAGTTGGAACCCAAAATATTTGAGGAGGTGCTCCTGCAGTTGCCGCGCCCATTGCAGGGCCGTTTAAGTTACCACCATTTTCGACAACACCAGCTCCGTTTACGCGAAGATTTGGGTCTTGCGGAACCGCATTGGTACCTGGTGCGACATACGCACTGGTGGCAGGATTTGGACCCGCAACTCCCGGTACGGTTATAACCTGAAAATTACCAGCGTTTTGAAACGTTCCCGAAATGGGAGTAATACCCGGTGCATAGGGATTATTAGGATCATTAGGATCAGGCGTACTGGTACATGTGTAATAATGGGGCGCACATGGAATGCCACCATTAAGATTGCCGCTGGATGAGATCGACCATTCCCCAATTCCCGATGATTGAATGTTGCCATCGGGCAGGATAATAGGTGTTGGATAAAGTACTCTTTGCCCTTCTGCAACACTGCTAAAAGGACCGGGTGCGCCAGGTACTAATGGATTTGCAGGTATTGCAGCTGGAGAATAGGAACCGCGGGTCCAGCCTTGATAGGTTACAAGTGCATTTCCTGTTACCTGATAGTTAACTGCTGAGCGATGAACCGTTTGAACGCCAGCTGACATACCGTAATTAGAAACAAGTTGTATTTCAGTCTTATAAAGTTGTCCTGCGGCATTGAAGTAATCTGTAACATAAAACTCCTCCAAGCCATCGAGATCTATTGCCCATATTGGTTTGTTGCCGGCAAACTGGTAGGGTGTATAGTGCGGGTAATCCTTAGTTAATGGGTCTACACTTAAGAACTTCCCTAGAGCCGGATTATAAATTCGGAAGCCGTAGTCCTGCAGGTCAGTTTCTGCATCCGTTTCCTTACCGTTAAAACTGTAGCGATAACTCGCAGAACTCGCCGTCCTTCCAACCATCGCGCTGCCGAACGCGCTGTAATCGCTGTACGATCTGATATCCGCAGTAAAATAATCCACGTTAGCACTCATGCCTTGTTGCTTTGCAAACTTCCTGTCTGATAAAGTTACTAAAACATTGCCTAAGTGGTTACCGAACTCATACTGTTTATTCCCAAGTGTCCTTTCCGGTGTATCCAGGTCTGGCATTGCCATTGCAGTTGTTGCCGTAACACCGGTCACGTTATACTTTTTGTAAATGCTGATTGTACTGTAGGTCCGCGTTACGTCCGAGAAAATCGCTTCGCTTTCGCGGTCTTTCATGCCAAGGCGGCTTGATCCATACAGGTGCGTTTCTTTCAGCTGCAGTTTATCCACCACATCAATACTCACTTCGGTATACGTACGTGTGTATGTCGACATCACATTTCCGGCTGCGTCACGCATGTAGTACGTATAGATCCATTCGTCCTGTACCTTGATGCCGCTCACATCCCTTGGCTTAACAATCTTCACAATCCTGTTTCCAAAAGCATCATAGATAAATTTCAAATCTGCCGGGTATTCTGCCGGACTGCTGCCGGGAACACTCCAGCCGGTAACGCGCTTAATGCTGTCTATTTTACCGTACACGTTCCACACAATTTCTTCTATGCCTTCGCTGGCGTCTTCAGTCAGGTTACCTATTTGATCGTACACATAATTGTCTGCTGACTGGTCTTCGAGATCATCATCATAATTTCCGGAAGTGCCGTTGTCGTCTACAAAATTCAGCTTGTTCGTTCCGGTTACGGGCACGCTTCCATCGGCATTGGCTTTGTAATTGCCTCCGCCGCTGGTGTAGTAGTGGTACGTTAAGCTATCCATGCTTTGTCCTGCACCGGACTCGCCATTGCGGAACTGTTTCTGGATATTGCCTGCTGCATCGTACACAAACAGGTTGGTATAATCACCACTTGAACTGAGCGCATTGTAATCGGTTGTGCTGGCACCGGTATACGAGATCTGCTGGGTGATGCGGTTGAGCTGGTCGTACCGGTA
>DATHKF010000757.1:0-5449 GCA_035489505.1 Bacteroidia bacterium
CCGACCATTCAAGACCTGCCGCGAAAACGTCACCGTTGGAATTATCGACAAACAACGCTATCGTCGCATCAAATTGTGATCCGGTCCCGTTGTATGTCGACACCCATTGCTGCACACCGCTGCTGTTGTACATGATGGTAACCGCATTACTGCTGTCGGTGGCATTTTCGTAGTAACAGCCGGTGACATACACATCGCCCGTTGAAGCGTTCACTTCCACATCAGCAGCAATATCATCACCATGACCGGCGCCGTCATATTGCTGTGCCCAGAGCACGGTGCCGGCTCCATCGATCTTTTCAACGAGCATGTCGTAGTCTCCGTTTCCATTTCCGTTCAGCGTTGCTCCACATACAAGGACATGCGTTGTTCCGGGAATGGTTATTGTCGAGGCTTTATAAAACGTATTCTGACTTCCGGCGGTATCGCGCCACTGTTCAAATACTTTCAAGGAAGGATTTTGTGCGTAGCTGCTGCTGAACAGTGCGAACAAGGCAATTGCCAACAGAAGCATTTTGCTTCTGTCCCTGGGAGATTTGTTTTTCATGGGGTTATTTTTCAACGTTTATTACTTGGGTGAAATCAATACAGCTTCAGCGTCGCAAAGGCGACGTTTTTTATTCGGATGCATATTGGGGATACGCGCAATCTAGTCTATCAAAACTTAACAGCCCAATAAACTTTCCGAACCCCCCATTAATCTTTCTAAATGGTCGGATTCCATCCGCAAGTGTACCGATCAGACGTTTCAATTTTCGGGAAGTTAACCACAATTCAAATATAGGATTATAGTCCTATAATTCAAATTCGACTTATCGGCAAACTTGTACGGTGAAAGTATCCGGCAAGAAACGTGATTTTAAAAAGGAGGTGGGCATTCATATGGCTCAAATTCGTCGCGAAAAAGGACTTTCACAGTCACAGTTGGCGAATGACGCAGAAATTGACCTTAGTACACTAAGTCGCATGGAACGAGGTCAATTGAATTTCACAATTGACACAGTAATCAAAATTGCTAAGGTGTTGGATGTGGAACCTTCAGAATTACTGCGAGTGTAGGTTGCCCTTTGCCCCGTGAATTTTCTCGCCCTTATTCAAAAACAAACTTCCCGTTTATCATGCGTTCGGCCGACTGTAACCGGTAGAAATACAATCCATCAGCAAGTTCGTTACGCGCAACATCGGCAAATGTTGTTGTGATGTTTGTTTGTGTAAGGACCAGTTGTCCTCGCGAATCAAAAACGCTAAGCGTGAAATTCTCCTGCGTTTCATTGGCAAACGACAAGCGGATATTTTCGGTTGCCGGATTCGGATATGCAGAAACGGCATCGTTGTTTTTCTGCAGGTTGTCAGCAGCGAGCGCGCATCCGTTCATGTCTGTGGTTACACATACATCATCCACGTAATAGTACACATCGCCCCAGCCTGTCTGTTGTACGTTGGTGAATGTCATGGCCGAGTCAGCAACAAACGAACCGATGATCATGTATTGTTCTCCTCCCGTTGCAACGAACGAACCGGAAACCAGCTGCCAGCCGTTTTGAGAAGTATACGGACTCGTTCCTTCGATCTGCGGTGTGAGAATGATCGGCAGCGCATTGGCGTTACTGATGTTTGTGGATGTGAAGTAAGCGCCTATTTCGTTGATGGCTTCCATGCTGCTGCTGTGGAGACAAACGTACAATGAAACGTAGTACGTTGTTCCTGCAACGAGGGGCGCAGACAAATGCCCGGTCATGTATTCGCGGATGTTCGCCGGATCGTAGACGATGATTCCACCGTACGCATTTCCTGAATGTGGTGGTTCGTCGTTAGGCGCAATGGGACAACCGGAGTAAAAATAATCGGCGCTGCCATAAGAAGGTTTGGTCCAGTCGGCCACGTAATTCACGAACGCCCCGCTGCCGGAAGGGCATTGAAGTGAATCTTCGAAACCGGGATTGAGTACGAGGCTTTGCGAGGAAAGCAGGAACGGAGATGCGCAAAGAAATAATGTGGAGAAGTGTTTCATCGGCGGTTGTTGTCTAACTAAGATAGGAAAAAGGAATGGTGCCTGAAAACCGCTGAAGCGGTTGGGTAGGTGAGCACTATCCATTGCCGGGGGCTTAAGCCCCCGGCAATGGATAGTGTCGATTTGCGAAACGGTTTTAACCGTTTTAGCTCAACCGAAATACTCAATAAAATTTTACGAAAGACGATAGTAGATTTCTGTCGCAGGCCGTGCCTGGCCGTCAATCACTTTTGAATGACATTTGCAGATGCTATCCAGTGAGTCGTGCGCAGATTGCGTAAATCCTGTTTTTGGGTATGCACAGTACAGCAGGAACGATGAGTCCTGGTGAAGATCGTTCCAGAGATTCTCCAATTGAACTGTTGCACCGTTCAGGCCCTGTTCCCAGAGTATCGCTACCATTTCTCCGAATGCGCGAGCCCGGCGATCATCTTTTTGTGCACGTTTCAATACCCCAGAAATAAAATTGCTGAACAGGTATTCATCCGGCCATCCACCAACCATGAATTTCGACAATGTTTCAGTGGCTTCCAGCGGAATGTATTGATCCGATTGAATCAATGTGTCGATGTTAAAATTCTGATTGGTTAATCTTTGCGCTAACATTTCGAGGTGCCCGGCGGTTGCAATGATCACCACACTTTCCCCGGCAAGAAATCCGCTTCCGACAAATCCTTCGAGCGTATCCATGAAAATTTTATCGTTCTCATAGATCTGCACCAAATGATCGCTTGGAGCTATCTCGCCCCAGAAGACCTGTATATTGGAATTTTTCCACGCGCCACTTTCCGAAATCACTTCTTCCATCATGTTTAGAGTTTACTGCTAGCTACAAACGCCGTACCGGTTTGTTCTGGTCTCCGTTTCCGGCATTATTTTGATGCCCGGATTGCTGAGCGTCCGAAAAAATTGTTTCACGAACCCGGATTTGAGGAAATAGTTGCACAGTAGTTGCGACCAGATATTTATCGCTTGCCCTGCTCCAGCGGGAGGTAAATTTCAAAGGTGGCGCCTTTTCCGGGTTTACCTGCAGCCCTGATAATTCCACGGTGATTTTCTACGATTTTCTTACAGATCGCAAGCCCAATGCCCGTACCACTGTATTCATCTTTGTGGTGAAGGCGTTCGAATATCTCGAAAATACGGTCTTTGTATTTGGCATCAAACCCAATGCCGTTGTCACGAATGACCAGGTGACAATACAATTCGTCGCCAAGTTTTTCGCGCCTGATCTTATTGCCTTCAACAACGTTTGCTGTAATCATCACATTCGGTTTTCTACCGGGCTGTGAAAATTTAAGGGCATTCCCAATAAGATTATGCAGTAACTGCCGCAGCTGAAAAGGAATTCCGCGAACGGTGCACAACCTTCCGGATTCAATCGTTCCTTTCTTTTCCGCAAGTATGTCCGCAAATTCGGTTTTAACTTCCGCGACAATACGTGTGAGGTTTGTTTTTTCAAATTTCCGGTCTGCAATGCTCGTGCGGGAATAGCTCAACAGGTCGTCGATCAGCGACTGCATTTGCGTAATCGAATTCTGCATCCGGCGGAAATAATCTTTGCCGATCTCGCTGAGCCGGGGCTGTTCTTCCTTGAGAATGTAGGTAGCAAATGTTCTTATTTTACGCAGCGGTTCCTGGAGGTCATGGCTCGTAATGTAGTTGAACGAAGTGAGTTCCGCATTAATACTTTCCAGTCGTGCGTTGGCATCCCGCAGCTCATGGACCAATTGCTTTTCTTTGAATCTCAATTCCGCCTCTTCTGTAATGTCTTCAATTAAGAGCAGGATCTTTTGTTCACTGTTCTTGTGGACAACCTGTTTCGCATTCAGGAGCATAGACTTTTCTCCAAGTCTCCTGAACCGGTGCGTAACCTCGTAATTGTGAAGCAATGAATTTTTAGGGATTATTTTTTCCATGAGCTCCCGGAGTTCCGGGATGTTCCATTGGTGATCGTCGAGCTCGTATAATTTTTTCCCGACCGTTGTATCTTCCTTCAGACGGAACAACTCATAAAAAGCCCTGTTTGCTAAAGTGACAAACATGTTTTTATCCAGCACCAGCATGGGATTGTGCATCGTTGAGAAAAGAGCGGCTGAAAAATTATTCAGTTCCTCAACCTCGTCATTCCGTGCCTGGAGTTTTTGATTGGTTGCAATAAGTTCTTCATTCGTGGATTCGATTTCCTCCTTGGATGTTTCGAGCTCTTCGTTCAGCGTGCGGAGTTCCTCGTTGCTGGAAACCACTTCTTCATTGGCACTCTGGAGTTCTTCGATCGTTGTATCGTGATCATTGGTAATCGACCGCATATCGGCACGCGTACCGGCCAGTTCATCTTCCAGCTTGCGTATCCGCTGGTCTTTTGCAGTGATGGTTGCGGTCTTTTTATTCCGCCCTGCCGGTTGGGAAAGCGTATGTACTTCATTGAACAGGACAAGAAGCAAAGGTTCTTCACCTTCAATTTTCAAAGGTGTAACCTCAATGGCAATCACGCGTGTGCCGCTCTCCGTTTTCAGTTCAATGCCGGTCTTGCGGATCGTTTGTTTTGTTTTGGATGCATTGTGAATGGCATTCCTCAGTTCAAATGCAAATTCCGGTTGCGCCATTTTCATGATATTGAAACTGGCTTTTCCATGCGCATGGCGCAGGTAGAGCTCGGGTGTTCCCCTGAACTCGAGGATCTCCATATCGTGGTTGATCACCACGCTTGTTGGAATGTACCGGGAAAGGAGGATTGCATCAATGGCGCTTCCGAGATGCCCGTTATGATGTATGGGTAACTGGTGCGGCGGCACCGTAATGTTTTTTACCGGGATTGCGCTCTGTGAGAATCGCGGTGTAATAGACGGAATGGCGCCCGGCCCTGATTTCTTTTTTCGCAGGTAGATCTTGAATTTTTTATTGACCGGCGAAAAAAGATGATGCGCTGTTGTGATTGCTTCTGATCGTCCGACCATGAGGTAGCCGTTTTCTTTGAGCGCGTAATGAAACGATGAGATCACTTTTTTCTGGGCTGTAACATCCAGGTATATCAGCAGGTTGCAGCAACTGATAAAGTCTACCCGTGAAAAAGGCGGGTCAGACAAGAGATTGTGCTGGGCGAAAATGCAGGTATCACGGAGGGCTTTACCCGCGTGGTAGCCGTCCTTGGATTTGACAAAATACTGTTGCAGTTGTTTGGATGTAACACCGGCAAGTTGCGCTTGCGTGTATTCGCCATTTCGGGCCTTTCGAATGGCTTCTTCACTGAGATCGGTGGCGAAGATCTGAACAGGAATCGCCATGGATTTCGATTCAACCAGTTCAAGCAGGAGCAGGGCAATGGTATACGCTTCTTCGCCGGTAGCGCATGCCGGAATCAAGATACGCAAAGGATCGGGAGAAATGTTTGATTTCAGTAGCCTGGGGAAAATTGTTTTCCGGAGAAAAGTGAACGCT
>DATHKF010000758.1:0-5130 GCA_035489505.1 Bacteroidia bacterium
GTTCAGCACATTCCTTCAACGCTTTGGATAACGTGATGAGATAAAAAATATACGGGATCAGTATGGCCGCAATGACCATGGCCATCCCAACCAATTTTCCCGCCTGGTATCCTATCTCGTAAGACGTCTCGTCCATAAATCTGAATTTTGTTCCTTGAAATAAAAAAGAAAAGCTGCCCGAAGACAGCTTTTCAAACTGAATAGCCGAAGCTACTATTTCATGTGCTTAAGGTTCAAGCCGTAAAGTACGATGAACAAAATCGGAGCGATCAGACCCATTGCGAGGCTCTCTGTTCCGGAATAAACAACTGTCATGATCATCGATACAACAGTAGCACCTGTGTACAGATAGAATCCTGATTTCTTAAGTTTCCACATTCTGATTACGCCAACAAGCGCAACGATTGTAGCCAAAATACCAATCAGTACATAAGCCCATACAAGGCCCATTCCTGCTGATGCAACGTCACCTGCTGCTTCAGCGTTTGCCACTGCTTCTCCACCAACTGAATCAGCGTATGCTTCCATGCTGCTGTCAGCAACGGAAACTACCGCCTGCAGAGCCATCGCTCCGAGCAATGCAATGATGTAAAATACAATTGCAATACCTGATCCGATAAATGAAAGGATACAGAGCACTGTAAGAAGAGTTGGTCTTGTAGCTGGTGCACCAGCAGCGTTTTGTTGTTCCATAATAGTTTAAGTTTTGTAGGTTAGTTTCGTATGGGTCAAAAATTGCCCAAATTCCCGGGTTTTCAAATAGGAATCGTTTAATACTTATTAACAGATGCATGACTGGAATCTGACAGTGTGCGATTCTGCACAAAATCCGAAACATAACCCCCTAAATCGTTAGAAACAGGGGCCTTAACTTTTGCTTATTAACGATTGATTAATCTGTAAACAGCCGGAAAAAACGACTTATTCACAGTAGGAATGGTCACTGCCACTGATTCAACGGTTGAAAACGGTCCTCAAAACGTCTCCGCCCCATCCGAAAACCGGGAAAAACGCTCAGGCTTTCTTGCCCGACCAAGCGGAAAAATTGCCCTTTTGTGCTTCAGTCATCGTCGCCAAACGCCGCACAACCGGGTTTGGGTACCACGATTCTCCATCAGCTTTCAAAACGATATCGCGAACGATTCCGATCGAATTAACTTTCAGTACATGTTCGTCGCCACCAAAATAAACCATCCATTCGTTCATGTCATTTTTCACTTGCTGTCCGTCAATGAGAATGATCTCATCGCCCACTGCAAGTCCGGCAGATTCTGCCGGTGACCCGTAATACATTTCTGTCACGCGCGTTATTCCACCCGCTTCATTCACTTTGAAACCGAATTTATGTTCGTGCACTTTACGCACATTCACAAGCTCAAACTTATGGCCGATGTAATCGAGCGCTTCGGCAAGCACCGGTGTATAATCGTTCGCCTTGAAGAAATAGTTGTTCCAGTAATAACTGAAATCGGCACCGGCTTCTTCTTCAATGAGTTTTTTATAATCCGCTTCGGAATATCCCCTGCCCTGTTGTGCAAATTCTTCCCAGAGACGACGCATCACCGCATCCAGCGATTTTTTATTTCCTGAATTTTTACGGATGAAAATATCCGTTACAAATGCGAGCAAACACCCTTCGTGGTAAATACTTGTTTTGCGGTGTGGCGCTCCCGGAACGTAACCGTCGAGCCAGGTATCCAGCGACGAATCGGCAACGGAAAGAAATTTTCGCGCTTCTGTTTCGAAGTGTTTGTCCATCCGCTCGTTGAAGGTGGGCCAGAATTGTTCTGCAGTCCACACACCGGAACGGTACAGGAGATAATCGCCGTAATACGTGGTTACACCTTCTGAAACGAAACCGAGACGGGAATAATTTTCCTTCGTGAAATCGTACGGAAGCATTTCTGCCGGACGGATCGATTTGATGTTCCAGGCATGAAACAATTCGTGGCAGCTTACGCCGAGCAGATCATCGTACAATTCAGTCATGAGCTTGTACGACGGCCCAAGCCCGACTACCGTAGAGTCTACGTGTTCCACTCCGTGGTAGAAACGGTGCGGGAGAATCTGAAACAGGAAATGATATTCTTCTGCCGGAAACGTTCCGAACACCAGCATATTCTCGTTCACGAAAATGAAAAAATCGTTGATGAGTTTAGACCATTCCGGTTTGCATTCGCCCTGGAACCACAAATGGAATTCAACACCGTCGAGAATGAAATAGTTGTGCTTCAACGTTGGGCTGGCAATGAACGGGCTGTCGGCGAGGCGATCGAAATTCGCAACCGTAAACTGATGACCGCCTGCTCCACTACTGCCGGACTCCTTGCTGGATTTCATCGCAGTTGCCACTTTCCATTTTTCAGGAACAGCGAGTTCAACCGTGCACGCTTCATCCAACCGGCCTTCGAGATAGACGCAGCAATTCACGGGGTTCACATACAGTTGCGTTGCATCCAGGAAAGTTGATCCTGCATTTAAATCGGCAGCGTAATATTCGTATTGAATCGAAAGCGATTTTACACCGATGGTATGCAGTTTCCACTTGTCCTTGGTTACTTTATTCGCCGCGATTTCTTTTCCCGACTGATCATACACTTTAAAATTGCGGACGTTTTTCGCGAAGTTGCCGAGTTCATAACGGCCGGGACGCCACGCGGGAAGTTGGATGTATGTGATGTCTGCAGCGATATTTTCTGCGAGGACGGTGAGTTGGACGTAGCGTGAGGAGGGGTTGACGAAGGAGAACTTGTAGTGCATAGGATCGGGTGCGAAGAGCGAGTGTAAAAGTACAAAATTCGGTCTCTGAAATCCGGTGCTACAAAGATGAAAAACGCGCAAAGCGCGGCAGGAACATGCGACTCCTCCGGAGTCGAAAAATAAAAATGCCCTTTCACTTCGTTCAAGGAACATGAGACTCCTCCGGAGTCCATCATAGAATCAGAAATATATCTGCAACAATCCGCTTAATCAGCCCGATCTGCGTTCAATTAAGCAACCAAATCGCGAAGCGATTCGTCGTGTGCGCCGTGCCGGAGCCTGCGCTGAGGAATCGAAGTGTGGTAAAAAAATAAAGTGGTAGAAGTACCCGTCATTAACAGACTTTGTACACCCAGCCGTGCTTATCCTCAATCCGTCCGCGACGAATATCGTCGAGCGTTTTGTTCACGCGCACAGAGAATGACTGCGGTGTAATTGCCGGCAGCGCATAATCTTTTCCATCGAAACCGATGTTGGAAATACGCGCAATGGTTGCCGCTGTTCCGGTTCCGAATGCTTCCTGCAATGTTCCGGCATGGAATCCCTCAACGATTTCATCTACCGAAATTTTTCGCTCTTCCACGTTCATGCCCCAGTCGCGGGCGAGCTGAAGCACGCTATCGCGGGTGATACCGGCAAGAATCGTGTCGCCGAGTTTCGGTGTGATCAAAGTATCGTTGATCACGAACATGAGGTTCATCGTTCCCGATTCTTCAACGTATTTGTGTTCGCGCGCGTCGGTCCAGATCAGTTGATCATAGCCTTCTTTTTTCGCCAGGGAAGTTGGATAAAGTGAGCGGCCGTAATTGCCGGATGCTTTCACGAAACCAACTCCGCCTTCAACAGCGCGGAAAAAAGTTTTCTCCACTTTCACTTTCAGCGGGCTGTCGTAATACGCGCCCACCGGTGTAGTGATGATGAGAAACATATAACTGTCCGACGGTTTCACGCCAATGTAATTGTCCGTTGCAATGAGAAACGGGCGAATGTACAGTGAACGTCCGTCGCCGGTTGGAATCCAGTTCTGGTCGAGACGAAGTAGCTCTACGAGTCCATCCATGAAAATGTCTTCCGGAACGTCCTGCATAGCCATACGGTGCGCGGAAACATTCAGGCGTTTCTGATTGTCGGTTGGACGAAACAGAAGTACTTCGCCGCTATCGGAGCGATAGCTTTTCATGCCTTCAAAAATCGCCTGGCCGTAATGCATCATGGAACTCGCCGGGCTCAATTGCAGATCAGCATACGGAACAATACGGGAGCGGCTCCATTGTCCGTCTGTATATTCCGCGAGAAACATGTGATCCGAAAAAACCTTACCGAAAGGAAGATTATTAATATCAAGACCGGGCAAACGTGAATGTTGCGTCTTGCTGATTTCCATAAGTGAAGTGATGCTGCTCATACGAAGCGGTTTTACCTGGTAGTCCCCAGCGGTCAACAGGTGCTAAAACAAAGATGCCAATTAAATTTCTGATTTGTTTTTAAACAAAGTTAATTTCGACGGGAGCCGCGATTAGTCAGACTATTTGGTAGTGTCTCAGTTTGGATATTAAGCGTTTATGAAAACCGCTTAAGCGGTTAAACGTATATGGGTTATCCATTGCCGGGGGCTTAAGCCCCCGGCAATGGAATCAGCAATCTAGCTCAACGGTTTTAACCGTTTCCATTCCACAAATATTAACGGGCACAAACTGATACACTACCGACTATTTGGGTATATTAGTGGGAATGAAAAGAATACTCTTTTTAACGTATTTGATCGTTGCATTGTTTGCTGCATCTTGTGGTGAAAAACACGGCACAGGCAAAAAACCGCCGTCGTGTGATTGCAACCACTTCTAATACACCTCAAATGTTCCGGATTTTCATTCCACTCATCGCTTTCGTATTGTTTTCCTGCGCCTCTTCCAATAACAATGGAGGTCCGTGTACGTATGATATTGATACAATTCCGGCAACCATCATCAGCATTGATACAACGAAATCACAGTACCCGGAAATCCGTATCACCGTGAAAACCATGAAAGGCACTTTCGACACGATGTATTACAACAGTGGTTCCCGCCAGGGAGACGTGTTGCAAAACAAAGACCTGCGCACGGGTGAATATGTGATCGGTACGCAGTTCGAGTGCGAGCACCAGGTGCGCACCAGCGGCCAATGCAATCCGGAGATCTTCCTCGTGCGCCCGACGTTTTATAAGTAGGCAGCGGGCAAGTAGTTAAGCAGGCACTCCGGGCAACGGAGTTATTTTTTCAAAGTCGACTGCCTGCTTGTCGACTGCCTGCTAAATTACCCGCCTACTCCCTACTCTTTTTCCTACCTTCGGCCTCTATGTCAATCATCCAATGCTCCGGTCTCAAAAAG
>DATHKF010000759.1:0-3993 GCA_035489505.1 Bacteroidia bacterium
CGCAGTGAGACAGTACGCAGTGCGCAGTCCACTTACAGCATGCCGCCTTTACCGCGCACTGTTTTACTGCGCACTGCCTACTGATTTTACTGCGCACTGCCCTTACCCGCTTACAAACGGATTACTCCTCTTCTCCGCCCCAACCGTCGTCGCAGGCCCATGTCCGGGATAAATTTCCACGTCATCGGGCAACGTATACAGCTTCGTGCGGATACTGTGTTCCAATGTCTCGAAATTCCCGCCCGGCAGATCGGTTCTTCCAATGCTGCCCTGGAATAAAACGTCTCCGCCAATGACGAGCTTATCGGGTTGGCTGTAAAAGCACACGCTACCGGGTGAATGTCCCGGTGTGAAGAGAATATCAAGGGTCGAATTCCCGAATTTAATCGGATCGCCGTCTTCGAAAAAATGAGCCGGTTCCGGTTGCGGTCCACCCGGAAAACCATACATCTGGCACACTTTAGCAAACGATTCGAGAACCGGCACGTCTAGTTTATGCATCTCCAGGCCCAGCTTCCATTTTTCGGCCACGAAAAGATTGCCAAAAACATGGTCAACATGACAATGGGTATTCAGCAACTTCACCGGTTTCAGGCTGTTAAGAGCAATATATTCCGCCAATTCCTGTTCTTCTTCGCTGGTGTAACAGCCGGGATCGATAATTACGCACTCGCCGGTTTCATCGGAAAGGATGTAACTATTTTCGGAAAACGGGTTAAAGGTGAAGGACTTGAGTGTGATCATGGGACAAAGTTACAGGTTTCGGGTTCCGTGCACTTAACCCAAAACCCGGAACCAGAAACTCGGAACTTTGAACCCGAATTAGTAACTTTAGACATTAAACTCAAACCCATTTGCAGAAACATCCCTGGTCGGCTGCAAATTGAAAAGTGATGTATGAACAGTATGATCCGACGTATCCTTCTCTTACTCCTGGCGGTTATTCCATCCGTATTGAGTGCGCAATTTTATAACGGCTCGCAAACCGATTTCGGTAAAAACCGTGTCCAGTACCAGGACTTCAAATGGCAATACATGCGCTTCGAGAAATACGAAGTGTATTACAGCATTGGCGGACGTGAGCTCGCCGTGTATACCGCGCGTGCGGCAAAGACCCACATTGCAGACATCGAAAAATTTCTTGACTTCACACTTGAAGAGCGCATCCAGTTTGTGGTGTACAACAAACAGGAAGATTTCAAGCAAAGCAACGCCGGCCTTTTCAATGAAGACGGCTCAAACGTAGGTGGCATGACCCGCATCGTGGGAAGAAAAGTATTTCTTTACTACGAAGGCGATCACATGAAACTGGAAGAACAGATTCGCGCAGGTATCGCCGAAATTCTCATCAACCAGATGATGTACGGCGGCAACATGCGCGACATGGTGAAAAATTCTACGCTGCTTTCGCTTCCGGAATGGTACACCAAAGGATTGGTTTCCTACATCGCACGCGGATGGAGCACAGAAATTGACAATCGCGTACGCGACGGGATCATGAGCGGACGCTACCGCAAATTCAACCACCTCACCGGCGAAGATGCCGTGTACGCCGGTCATTCGATCTGGTATTACATCGCAGAGAAATACAGTCCCGCCGTGATACCGAACATTCTCTACATGACGAAAGTCAGCCGGAATGTGGAGAGCGCGTTTCTTTTCGTGCTCGGGGTAAACATGCGCATACTCACCATCGAATGGCAGAATTATTTCTCGGACCGCTATTCGATGAACGACACCACGCGAACGATGCCGGTCACTAAACCTGTTGTAGCGAAACCGAAACAGACGCGTGTGTACAGCCAGGCGAAAATCAGTCCCGATGGAAATTCAATGGCGTATGTCACCAACGAACTCGGGCAGGTCAAGCTGTATCTCCAGGATCTCAACACCGGGAAACGAAAACGATTGTTCAAACGCGGACAGAAACTCGACCGCATCAACGATTATTCGTACCCGTTGGTCGCGTGGCATCCTTCCGGGCAATTGCTTTCGTGGATCTATGAAAAAGAAGGAGAAACCTTCCTCGTATTTTACACCATTGAAACCGGTGAGAAAATTGAGAAGCCGATTTTCAATTTCATTAAAGTCATTGACTACGCCTACTCGCCGAACGGGCAATCGCTCATCATGTCGGCCGTAACCAAAGGACAAACCGACATTTTTGTCTACAACATTGCCGGTGGCGGAACCGTTCAGATCACGAATGATATTTATGATGATATCAATCCGCGCTTTGTGAACAACGGAAAGAACATCATATTCAGTTCGAACCGCGACAATGACACATTGGGCGTTGTTGATCCCGATACGCGACTGAATAAATATTATGACCTGTTCGTGTTCAACTGGGAAACCAAATCG
Source organism: Bacteroidia bacterium (assembly GCA_035489505.1). GTDB lineage: Bacteria > Bacteroidota > Bacteroidia > Palsa-965 > Palsa-965. The sequence goes on from DATHKF010000759.1 coordinate 2,365, forward strand.
AAAGTGCTTCGCCGCATTACGAATACACCGTATGTGAATGAGACGCAGGCACAGCCGTGGGATTCCACACACTTCAGTTTCATTGGCGACAAGAACGGGATCCGGAACCGTTACGTGGCTCATTTCGACAGCGCGATTGCCTACATCGACACAGCCGCGCATTACCGGTATTTCGCGTCGAGCGTACCAATCACGAATTATAAATATGGAATTCTCGAACAGGAAATTGCACCGAACGCCTCGAAGATTTCGGAGATCATGTTTCACGATGGACGGTATTACATCTACACCGAAACCATGCCTGCCTTCGCAGACCTGAAACCTGTTCAGCACAAGAACACGCAATACCGCGATCGTGTAACCGAACTTACCCGCATTGAAGCCGAAATGGATTCGCTGGCGAAAGTCAAACAGCTTCAGTCGCAGCAACCGGGCAAACCGTTGCAAACGGTGAAAGAAGACCCGATGCCTCCCGGCAAAGACACGGGCAAGATCGATATCCGCAATTACCAGTTCGAAGGGAACAAACCGAAAGTGGTGGACATGAAAGTTCCACCGCCACCGGTAACCAAAGACGATACCACCAAAACGGATTCGTCGCTTGCACCTCCGCGCGATGAATTTTTATTGCCGATCGTGCGCAACTACAAAATTCAGTTCAGCACGGAATATGTCATCAGCCAGCTCGACAATAGTTTCCTCAATGCAGGATACCAGCGGTTCTCCGGCGGCGGTTCTCCCATCTATCTCAATCCCGGGTTTACCGGTTTGTTCAAGATTGGAATGACCGACATGCTCGAAGATCACAAGATCATGGGTGGTGTACGTTTGTCGGGCGATCTGAACAACAACGAATACGTGTTGTATTACGAAGACCGCACAAAGCGTTGGGACAAAAGTCTCATGCTGCACCGCCAGGCGTTCCTGAACGTAAGCGGGTTCAGTACCGTGAGCAAAATTCATACGCACGAAGCGCGTTACGGATTAAAATATCCGTTCAATGAAGTGTTGAGCGTTCGCGGATATTTTGGTTTCCGGAATGACCGTCGCGTGTTCATGGCCACCGATCTCAGTACGTTGCAGCGAAAAAATGCATACAACAATTCTGCAAACGTGAAGTTTGAACTCGTGTTTGATAACACCATCAAACGCGGATTGAACCTCTACAACGGAATGCGTTTCAAAATTTTCTTTGAAACATTCCAGGGACTCGACAGCGTGGTGCAGGCGAAAGTAGAAACCAACAAGTGGTTTAAAAACGACCTGTACATTGTTGGATTTGATTTCCGCCATTACCAGAAAGTACACCGCGAAATCATCTGGTGTAACCGGGTTGCCGCAGCTACTTCTTTCGGACGCGAAAAACTGGTGTACTACATGGGCGGAGTCGACAACTGGCTCATGCCGCGGTTTGACCAGTCGGTGCAGGTTGCTACGGATCAAAATTACACCTACCAAACGCTCGCCACACCGATGCGCGGATTCTGGCAGAACATCCGCAATGGAAACAGTTTCGCAATGATCAACAGTGAATTGCGCATACCGTTGTTCCGTTACCTGTTCAACCGTCCGTTGCGTTCCGATTTCATCAACAATTTCCAGGTGATCGGATTTGGTGATCTCGGGACG
>DATHKF010000760.1:0-11180 GCA_035489505.1 Bacteroidia bacterium
ATTTCTTCACCCGTGCTCACGAATATTTCCATTCAGTACGAAGGATTTGACGCTTACGAAACCGATCCTATATCGGTGCCCGATTTATTTGCTGATCGTCCTTTGATCATCACCGGAAAATATCGCGGAAAAGCGGAAGGAAAAATCAGTGTGAGCGGCATAACCGGTACAAACAATTACACCAAAGAGATCAGTGTTGATTCCGTGAAACCGCGGAAACAAAACAAAGCGATCCGTTTGCTCTGGGCAAGAGAACGGGTGAAGTATCTCAGTTATCTCGACGGAGGTCCGCAGATGTCCTACTACGGTTACAACAGTCCCGACACGAGTGTTGGAACGGAGATTACTGCAATCGGGATGAAGTACGGCATGCTCACCAATTATACTTCGTTCATCGCGGTTGATCATCGCGTGCGGAATAAAACCGGCGAAGGCGATTCTGCAGTACAGCAACCCGTGCCGATGCCGTATGGAATGGATAACTCTGCCATATCCATGAGCGGCACTTTGCAGGAAGTGACCATTCTCAGTTTACAGAGTATTGTTGGCTGCAGCGGGAGTTATAGTTCGATAATCATACGGATGCCGGAGCCGGTTGGGTTGCCGGTAACGGCCAATGCGCTTCAGGATCCGCAACCGCTCCAGGACGTGAATGGTTTTTATCACGGACGTCTCGTGCACAGCAATGCGATGGGTTACGACAGACCGTTCTTTACACCCGGAGCATCGGGACGAATATTTTCTGCAGTCACAACCGATATGCTCAAAAGTTACAATTCGCTGGCGGGGCAGAACTCTGCAGCTTCCGTTGGATTTTCTCCGATGCGCTCGTACGGATTGGCTTTCAGCACCAGGGAAGAAGGTCGCGGGCGGATCTCGCTGTCCGGAACGCACCTGGGCGCTCAGAATCTTTACTTCAATCATTACACGCAGTTAGGGAATAAAATTTATTCCCAGACGCAGATCAGCCAGCAATGGAAAGGAACGTCAACCGACCGCAATGACGATGGATTCGAAGATGTTCCGCGCGTGTTTGCGGTGACTGGCTTTCACATGTTGCAATACAATTCACAATCAACGAAACCGTCGCACCTTACATTCTTCACCAATGAACTGATGGTGCATCATTCGAACATGCAGGGCGGGCAAGTATCCACCGATGCCGTTGGTGCATACACAACCAGCGACAGGGCCATGGGTATTTACGTGCAGCCCCGTTTTGGTTTTGAATTGCGTGGCCAAAACTGGCTGACGATCAATTCTTCTTTTGCAGCGGCTTCGCTGGATGCGGCATTCGGTATCGACAGGTATCACTCGCGTTCGTTGCTTGCATTTACGCAGATCAACAATGACTTGCTGACAGGAGATTTCATCTTCAACTATGGGGCCGGATTTCATTATGCTGATGGCGAAGAAAGCTGGAACCACCTGCGGCTTGATTTGTCGAACCAGTTGGTGACGGCGCACGGAAATGCAACATGGCGTAATTTGCTGTGGACTGTTGCAGGCGGTGTGCGTTTCGAATACGACAGTAAATTCAAGGAAATCATTTTACCGAATGCGTCGGTGAATTACATCCGGGATAAATTCAGCGTACGCATTGCCGGAAAACGATACCGGAATCCACAACTGGCAGTCGGACAATTGTTGCCATTGATGTACAGTTCACGCGAATTATCGGTGAGTCCCGGACTTCGCCCGGATGAAGGTTGGTACTTCAATACCCAGTTCACTTACCACAACAACGGCAACAGTGTGTACTGGTTGGCAACAGTGGACTACGGAATCATGATGCAATCAAACACAACGGTCATTGATTTGTATTCCGATGCGAGAATGATTTCGGTGTATTCGATCAAAAACAGATTGCTGCATCGTATCACAGCACGAAGTGAAATCCGTTTCAGCTCCAGGTGGAGGGTGCAAATTGAATACACATCCCTGATCTCTGTGCTGAAGTACGGAAATGTTGAACTGCAGCAACCGCTTACACCGAATCACCAGGGTTACATGGCGTTGAATTACGGAAGTTACGACACCCGGCTCTCCGGACGATTGGCTTTGCAGTACACCGGTAGCCAGCTTTTGCCACAGCAGGATCAAAGTCCGCAATTCGCCACGGTGAATCTTGGATTCAGGTACAAAGTGGGTGTGAGAAAACAGTACGAATTTTTCGTGAACGCATTCAACCTTCTCGATTACCGCCAGAAAAATGTGCTGTTCGGAACGCAACCTACGGATCAGTCGTTCGATGGATGGATGACCTGGGGCCCGGTTGCAGGAAGAAGTGTGCAGTTTGGGGTGACGCTCAAGTTGTGATTTGCGAATTACGATTGGCGGGTTATGTTTTTCGCCTGCGGCAGCAAGGATTTTTTTTGTGTTATTAACCCCGGGTCATCGTGACTTCTCCGAAGTCGTCAGCTCATTACCTATGAGAATTGATCCCGGAGGGATCACATGTCCCTTGAACGAAGTGAAAGGGACATCAAAAAAATTCCTTGCTGCCGCAGGCGTTAATCGTAAATTCGTTGCATGCACAACCGCAGAAAATTTATCCGCAACATTTCTCTTACCGCAGGTTTATTCGCAGCAGGAAAAATGCTGGGAGGCAATAACGACAACAGGGTCACCGGAGAAATTCCAACGATCATTCTTCCACCCAAACTTCAGAAAGGCGATCTCGTTGCGCTGATGGCCCCGGCCGGTGCAATTTTCAACGACGATACAGTTCCGAAAGCAACAGCCGCTGTTGAGGCCATGGGTTTTCGCGTGAAAGTAGGAGAGACCGCAAAAACGAAAACCGGTTATCTCGCCGGTGATGATGAATTCCGCGCGAAAGAATTTATGGCGTTCATCAGCGATAAAGAAGTGAAAGCCATCATTGCATTGCGTGGTGGATGGGGTTGTGCACGCATGCTTCCATTCATTGACATGACAATGATTCCGGATAACCCGAAAATTATTTCCGGCTTCAGTGATATTACCACGTTGCTCCTCGCGCTGTATGCGAAAATCGGTCTCGTAACTTTCCACGGACCGGTTGGCAATTCAACCTGGGAAGGAGCAACGACGGAAAATTTCCTGAGCGTTGTGCAGGATGCAGAACTTCCTTTCCGCATGACGAACCCGCAGGTGCAGGTGATTCACGCCGGTTATGCGAAAGGCATTTTGCTCGGCGGCAATCTGTCCATCATCTGCAGCCTGATCGGCACCGGGTTTCTTCCTGATTTTAAAGACGCCATTTTATTCCTGGAAGAAACTGAAGAAGAACCGTATCGCGTCGATCGCCTGTTGACGCAATTGGATCAAAGTGGAATTCTCGGCAAGCTGGCCGGAGTTGTTTTCGGTACCTGCGCAAAATGCGAACCGGAGGAACCGGAAAAGTCATTCACACTCGACCAGGTGCTTGATCACCATTTCAAAAACCGGAATTACCCGGTAATTAAAGGCTTTGCCATTGGTCACATCAAAGACAAGTTCACTTTGCCGGTGGGTATCATGGCCGAGTTGAATACCGAAAAAGGCGCCTTGACTTTGATTGAGCCGGCGGTTCGTTAAACCTTCGCTTTTCGGCGCAGATTATAAGGAAGGAGTAGTGTCAGTGTCTGTATGCGACCGATATTGATACCGATGATGACGTTTTATATGTCGAAGGCGATACCTACGTTCAACTGTACATTTCCGTTCATCTCACGCATACCGGTGTGACGGATGACATCGGTTAATCCCTGGTAATAACCAAGATCGACGTTTAGCCAGGTAGCGGGATAAACGAGGTAGTTGAAACCACCGGATGCAGTCACTCCAAAATCAAACGTACTTTCGGTAGAGTTGACGGGCCCGTCGTATCCAACAAGAAATCCCATGGATGGTCCGAGTGTAAATTTGGGACGGAGATTATCACCGAAGTTTCCTCCAAAATAAATCAGGCGGAGCGGAACACGTACATAGTTGATGCGTTCGTTGCGCGTATCGAATTCCGGTTCTTTGATACGTGAACCTTCGACCGAATAACGCACATCCATTCCAATGCCCCAGTGTTCGGTTGTTGAATAGATGGCAAAAGCGCCCGCGCTGAACGAAGGCATGTATCGCGCATTGGCATAAGGCATGATCCAGGAATGACCAATGCCCACAATAGGTCCGACGGAAAAAGCTCTTCGGTCAAAATCTTTGGGTTGTGCGAATGACGCGGTGGAGATCAGCAGCATTGCAGATAAAAGGAGTGCAGGTTTCATTGTGTATGTGTTAGTTGCATGATCCTACTCCAGCAAAAACATGCCACGTAGAAACCGACGAATTTGATTCAATAACTGCGATTGCCTTGGGAACTCCACCCTTACTACCGGGGAAGAACGAGTAAGAAATTCCCCACGACCTTTTGTTGTGCAGAGTTCATGACCTTAACTTTGGTGTATTCACAGAACAAAAAATTATCCCATGAAAAACTTTTTACTCATTCTCTTCAGCGCATGTTCACTCGCCGCGTTCGCGCAACCGGTTGCGAATTGCTCGATGATGTGTGTGCTCGATATTCAATTGGATACCGCGAACAATGAAATGGAAGTCACGCTTTTCAGCGGCGATACGAATCACATCAACTATCCGACGATCCAGGTCATTGATATGATGGGAGACACCGTTGGAAATCCGCAGGGACTGTTTTATTTCTTTGCGCAGGGCCAGGGAACAGTGGTGCATGAAATTCCAACTACACTCACGAGCTTGCCACCCGGGTTCATGTGCATGGTGCTTGTTACTGACCAGGTTTGGGACACCACGTGTTATTTTCAATACCCGATGAGTTGTCCGCTGAGTGTTGGAGAACAGCCGGAGGAAAAAGTGATCAGCGCGTATCCAAATCCATCGACAGGTACATTGATCATTGAATTACCGTCCACAGTTTCCGGTCCTGTGCAAATTGAAATTGTAAACACGCTCGGCGAAGTTTTTTATGGTCAGGCGATTGCGGCATCAGGAAGAATAGAGTTGGATGTTTCCAATCTCGCGCGTGGAGTTTACTTTGTGAATGTGATTGAAGGGGAGGAGAGATATTCGCAGCGGATTATACGGCAGTAAAGGATTTTACGGATTCAATCGCTGCGCGATTTGTGGGACTTAATAGGAACGCGGACCCCTCGCTGCGCTCGGGGCGCGGATTGAAAAGGATTTTCGCGGATTTTAAATCGCTGCGCGATTTGAAGTTGTAACGAAATCTAAATCTGCGCTGATCCGCTTAATCCGCCTCCTGAGTTTGTCGAAGAGCCCGTTCCTATTAAGCAGCATTTAGCTATCACTTCTCACGATTACTAAAAACCTTCCGTTTGAATTCGGGCTTCTTTCCAAAGTTGAGTAGCAAACCAACTTCAGCATCGGTCGCTTTCAGGTAGTTCATCAATTGATGTTCATGATCTTCATGCAATACTGTACAGGCTTTCAATTCAATAATCACGGTGTTATTAACCAGGATGTCGGCAAAAAACTCTCCAACTACCTCTCCCCTATAAAAAACTTTGATTGGGAGTTGTTTCGAAGGTTCAAGTCCCAGCAAGTGCATTTCTTTACACATGGCATTTTCGTAGACCTTTTCCGAAAATCCATATCCTAATTCATTGTAAACCGTAAAATACGCACGCAAAATCTTATCCGTAATCTCTCCATGTAACATACTAATCCAACAAAAAATAATAAACCAAAATCCTTTTAAATCATTCCCGATCGCGAAGCGATCATCCGCGAGAATCCGCGTCCTGAGCTTGCCGAAGGGTCTGCGCCCCAAGCGAAGCGCGGGGTCCGCGTTCCTATTAAGTCGCGCAAAACAAATCCTATCCAAACAATCCGCTGAAAACCTCCTCAATCTTCCCGCACATCTTCAACCGTATCGCATATGCATCCTGCTTCAGCCCCTTATGAAATTTCGAAATGTAAATTTCCTTGAAGCCAAGTTTTTCTGCTTCGGAAATCCGTTGCTCGATGCGCGTGATGGGACGGATCTCTCCGCTCAATCCAACTTCTGCAGCGAAACAGATTCCATTACCGATCGGGATATCTGCATTGGAAGAAAGTACCGCGCACACTACTGCGAGATCAATGCCGGGATCTTCCACGTGCAATCCACCGGCGATGTTCAGGAAAACATCTTTCGCGCCGAGACGAAATCCGCAACGCTTTTCGAGCACGGCGAGCAACATGCCGAGACGGCGCAGGTCAAACCCGGTGGATGAACGCTGCGGTGTTCCGTACGCGGCTGAACTCACGAGCGCCTGCGTTTCGATCAGCATCGGGCGCAAACCTTCCATGAGCACGGCAATGGAAACTCCACTCACCGGTTCTTCGCGTGATGTAACAAGTATCTCAGACGGATTACTCACTTCGCGCAAACCGCTTCCCTGCATTTCGTAAATGCCGAGCTCGTTGGTAGAACCGAAACGGTTTTTCGTGGTGCGCAGCAAACGGTACACGTGGTTGCGGTCGCCTTCGAATTGAAGAACCGTGTCGACCATGTGCTCCAGGACTTTGGGTCCGGCGATGGAACCGTCTTTCGTGATGTGACCGATAAGAAAAATCGGGACGTTGTTTTCTTTCGCGTAGCGCAACATTTCTCCGGCGCACTCGCGCACCTGCGAAACACTTCCCGGCGAACTTTCCACGTGCGCGGTGTGCAGCGTCTGGATTGAATCGATGATGAGCAATTGCGGTTCAATGACTGCCGCCTGCTGAAAAATATTCGCCGTGTTTGTTTCGGTGAGAATAAAGCAATCCGTGTTTTTAATCCCGATGCGTTCTGCGCGCATGCGGATCTGCTGTTCGCTTTCTTCACCGGAAACATACATCACGCGCATGTTCTTCACATTCGTTGCGAGTTGCAGCATGAGCGTTGATTTTCCGATGCCGGGTTCTCCGCCAAATAAAATCAACGAGCCGGGAACAAGTCCACCGCCGAGTACGCGGTTGAGTTCTTTGTCGTACAGCGGCACGCGGTGTTCTTCTCCCGCGGTGATCTCATCCAGCTTCAGTGGTTTTACTACGCGGCCGTTTCCACGCACGGAAAAAGGTGATGACCGCGGATCATCGTTCTTCTTGATGATTTCTTCCACGTACGTATTCCATTCGCTGCACGACGCGCATTTTCCAACCCATTTCGGAGAACTCTGTCCGCAATTCTGACAGAAAAATTGTGTTTTTGTCTTAGCCATAAATCCTAAAATCTCAGTATCAAAAAATCAAAAATCAGATTGAATGATACAAAAGTACAGAGAGGAAAAATGGCGTGCTGAGAAAACTAATATTTTTAGTCAGGTGCCAAACTGCCACGAAGTCACAAAGACTCCAGGCAGCACGGAGATTCTTTGTGCACCTTTGTGCCTTAGAGGCTTAGTGGCAAAAAAGTAAATAAATTTTGTTCAGGCTTCGAACCGATTCACCATCACCCCATCAATCCAGATCGTGTAGGTATGCGGCTGAAAACCGGCGAAGAAAACCGGTCGCGTTTTATTGATACGGATGTGATGTTTTTCGTGAATGCCTACCCAGATATCAAAATCGCGGGAGATCTTGAAATCAAACATGAACGATTTCGTGATTGCGGTGGCCCCGTTGACTTTGATATCGAAACGGCCAAGCCAGAACTGGTCGTACTCGATGGAGACCGTGTGGCGTTCGTTGATGCCGATGGAGAAGACGTGATTCATAGCTGAAAAGTAGTAAAAAAGAAGGCGGGTAGGCAAGACGAGAGTGAGTCCGTCTGCCTACTCGCCTGCTTTACGCTTTCCAAACTTTTTTTTACAGTGACTTATTACGTCGAATCCAGCGAAACAGGAAGAAGGCAATCGCACAAACAGCAATTAAATACCCGACAGCCTGGCCCATCGCAAACGCACGCCCGGACATATTCCAACCTTTCTTTTTTTCAAACTGGCGGTCCGGTTTGAAGCTTTTTGTGGGCTGCACAGAATTCATCGCGCGTTCTGCTTCAGGCACCGGCGTTGCGGAAACCGGGTGTTGATATTGAACAGTATACAACCGGTTATTTCCCAGGAAAAATATCATCTCTGCTACGAAATCAGAATCGTTCAAAGGATGCCTGTAAGCAACGTGAATTTTTTTACCAATAATTCCGCTGGAGATGAATGTCGTGCTGTCCGAAAGTGTTCCGCGCAAATCGCCGACATATTTGCTAATGACTGCCGAATATCTTTCATCCAGTTCTTCCCGGTCTGCAGGTCGCGTATCTCCCGTTTCCGTTCGCGTAATGATCAATACGCTGCTGCCAAAATATTGCTGCATGATCCGCGTGCCGGCAGAATCTGTGTTGTCCATCCCCCAGGGCACTTCAACGCTGACATACGTATCAATGAACGATTTTCTCCAGTCCTTCGCATCGGCATTGACGGAGAAAAGCATGAGAAATGCAGGTAAAAAAGTGCGCAGTAATTTCAGTACGCAGTGCGCAGTATGTCGTGATTGAAGGTGCACCTGTATACTGCGCATTGTGTACTGATTACCGGGCACTGTCCTTTATTTTCTTTTCAATGGCGCTCGTCGAATAACCTTCCACAACTTCGATGAGTTTCACTTCGCCGCCACGGGCAAGCACAATATCATGTCCGGCAATCTGCTCCACCTTGTAATCTGCGCCTTTCACGAGCACATCCGGCTGAACGACTTTGATCAGTTCGTATGGAGTTTCTTCATCGAACACCACTACGTAATCCACGAAGTGCAGCGAAGCGAGAACGGTTGAACGCGAAGTTTCATCCTGCAACGGACGCGAGCTTCCTTTGTTGAGCAGTTTCACGGAGGCATCGCTGTTCATTCCCACAACGAGAATGTTTCCGCAGTCTTTGGCTTTCGAGAGATAATCAACGTGACCCAGGTGCAGCAGGTCGAAAACTCCATTGGTGAACACTACTTTTTTCTGAAAGTAATGTGCTTTTTCCATTTGGAAGCGAATCGCTTCGCGGGTCAGAATTTTCACTTTGACGTAGTCGAGTGAACTCATGGTCGTAGTTTGTTAAGTGCAGGGCGAACTGCAAAAGCAATTCCTGTAAACAGGACAACTGTTGCCACCTGTGCTCCCCACGACAGCCACGAGAACGGTGCAGCTGCTGCGATGGTTGCAGGTGCAATAGCAATCATTATTTCGGTGATGATAATCTGGTATGCGCCAATTCCGCCCGGTGTAAATGCAACGCCGAATGTTCCGAACAAAAGCAGGATCAATGCTGTGTGCAAAGTCAGCGAGGAAGTATCATCGAAACAAAAGAAGCAGGCGTAAAGTGAAAGGTAGTAGCCCGTCCAGATGAGCAGCGATTGTACGATAAACAAAAACGGGTTTGGAACTTTTTTGATGGAAAGCATTCCTTCTTTCAGTCCCACGAAAAATGCTTTTGCTTTGCCCGATAATTTTCCGGTGATCCGTTTGCGCAGCATCACGAGTATTCCAATGAACAACGCAATCGCGCAAAGCACACCGTAAAACAAAACAGGATTTTCCATCATGCCTGCAATTTTTTCGGAGGCCGGATTCCAGAGGTATTTTAACCACAGCGCCTGCAGTTCTGCAAATTGTACGATGAGTACGATGAAGAAAATAACGGCAAGGCACAACAGGTCGACGATGCGTTCAACAACAATCGTCCCGAACGATTCCGCGAAAGGAATATCGTCGCTGGTTTTCAAAACTCCGGCACGCGTTACTTCACCCAAACGCGGGAAGGCATAGTTGGCGAGATAACCGATCATCACGGCATAGAAACGACTTCCGAGTCCGGCTTTGCGGTTGAGCGGCGTAAGCAGCATCTGCCAGCGGATTGCGCGCATGAGGTGTGCAAGCATCCCGATAAACACAGCCACGAAAAACCAGAAATAATCTGCTTCGCGCAAACCGGTGTGAAACTGTTCACTCTGTTCAGGTGTGAAGCGGCTGTATTGCCACCACATCAACCCGGCTCCAAGTCCGAAGAAAATTACAAACTGGATAACCTGGCCGAGTTTACTCTTCACGCTTATGCGTTTAGGGTGTTGTTGTTTTTTGAATCGGGGAAAATAACGGCGGGTGTAAATCCAGCCACATCTTTTTCATCGACATTCGCATAAGCCACCACGATCACCTCATCTCCCGGGGAGAATTTGATGGCTGCGGGTCCGTTCAGGCAAATAATTCCTGAACCGCGCTGACCTTTGATCACATACGTAATGATGCGTTCACCGTTGCGGTAATTAAACACATGTACCTGCTCGTTTTCGGCCAAGTTCGACGCCTCCATCAGGTTCTCATCAATGGTGATACTTCCGATGTAATCCAGGTCGGCTTCGGTAACCCGAACCCGGTGGATTTTCGACTTCATCATAATTCTTTGCATAGCGGGGACAAAGTTAGTAATAACCCTTTGAGGGTGTGCAAGGGTGGGGCATACCCTTACTAACCCTGCAAGGCATATATGCCTTTGAGGGTTTGTAAGGGTCACCAAGGGTTTCCCGTTAAAATTCTCTAAAACCACGATGTATTTGTGACCTGTTTTTGTCCAACCACCGGAACCTCTTTACGGGCTTACAATCAATCGAATAGCAGGTTATTGCCAAAGCCAAAAGATTGAAATTCCGCGAAATTCAGAATCCGACTTTGGGAAATCTTCACAAGAACCTTTCCTAACCTTGTCCGTAGAATTCCACCAGCACCACCCGCTACCGCTTGAAAAATACTGCCCCGGATTTTTCTTCACCATTCTGCATCTTCCTTTTGCGGCCCTACCCACGCCCTCAGTTTGCGAAAGCCGTACTTTACTGCGCACTGAATTACTGCGCACTGTGGACTGGCTCGCCTTTGTCGAAGTTCGCACACGTCTTTTCACACACATATCTAAATAAAACCTCCCCTCATGGCTGATCGTCCCAGTGATGTCAAGAAAAAACTCGATGAACTTTACAGGAAAACGGATGAGATCCGGCATAGCCTGATCGAAATTCATCACATGCTTACCGGCGCCGGATTCTTTGAAGAGACCCGTCGCTACCAGCAACCACAACCGGTGTACACGCCGCCACCGCCTCCTGTATACACTCCACCTGTGGTTGTGGAACAGGTTGTTCCGCCGGTTATGCCGCCACCGCCTGTGGTGCCGAATGTTCAGCCCGAACCGGTTGTTGCGTCTTCGTCTCTTCCGCCGATGCCGAAATAT